>USEF01000013.1 GCA_900553475.1 uncultured Collinsella sp.
CTTATCGGTCGATGATTTCAATCCTGCGGCTAGCCGATGTTCTTCGCAAATAAATCCAAGCACAATGCCGCCGGCAACTCCCCTACTCAACAAAAAAGCCCCGCCAACCGCAATCCCCAAGGGAACCGCGATTAACGGGGCTCAAACGCGCTCCCCAAGGGGAATCACGCTAGCTCACGAGCAGTGCGCTACTCCTCCCAGTAAGCGTCTGCAAGCAGCTTAAAGCAGATCTTCTTGACCGGCTGCGCGCCATCGCCCGGGAACTCGAGCGTGGGCATGTGAGGCTCGCCGGCAACGAACAGCGCAAACTTATCGTCAGCAAGATCGCCGGCAATCGAGGCGTCGGAATCGACCAGATCGTAGTCGTCCTTCTCGTCAAACTCCTGGACCAGCGTCAGGCTGCCCGTAGCAACCTTAAATGCCTCGCGACCCTCGACGTCAATCTGCAAGTCGTGATAGCGCTGATGCGTCTCGTAGTGGGCCTCAGCCTCGGGACGCGTCGTGGGAGCCATGACGTTCGCAAAGACCTTGTCGCCCAGAATCGGATGGCTGCCGACCTCGAGCTTCGCCGGGTCGTTCTCCTCGAGCCAGTCAATCAGCACGTCAAGGCCCTTGAGCATTCCGCGGTACTCCTCGATATCGCCCAGTGCACCGTAAATCATCTAAATCCCCTCTCGGATCGTTTCTTTAGCGGCTCTCGGCAAACGCGCCGCCGACGCTGTTGCCGCCCACATACGTCTCGACCAGGGTAAGGTCGGGATTGAACACGACAACGTCGGCGTCGCGCCCCGGCATAATGCTACCGCACTTGTCGTCGACTCCAACCACAAGCAAACGACCGATGCCGGAGCCGCAGCACAACCTCTTACAGCTCGGTCACGACAACGCCGTTGTAAACCTCGTCCCAACGGTCCATGACCAGATGACCAGTCATGGGATCCATGGCGTTGAGCTTGCCGCAGGTGTTGGCGGTACGCAGTACCATCTCGTCGTCTGCGTCAGCTGCGATGGCATGTGCGAAGCCTGCGATAGTGGAGTCACCCGAGCCCGTAGCGTTAACGGCAGGGATATCGGGCGTCTTCGCGCGGAACGCACGGCCATTGTGGAAGCCAACGGAGCCGGCAGCGCCCATGGACACGACGACCCAGGGGATATCGGAGAAGCGGGCGTCAGAGGCGAGCGCGGCGCGGAGCTCATCCACATCGTCGGTGGTAAAGTTCGTGCCCAGAAGGCCGTTGATCTCGGTCAGGTTAGGCTTGACCAGCTCGGGCTTAATTTCGGACTTAAGGGCGGCCTCGAGCGAAGCACCTGAGGTATCGAGCAGCACCTTGGCGCCGGCGTTCTCGGCAATGCCCGTGATCTTGGCATAGTAGTCTGCCTCGACACCGCGGGGCAGCGAACCCGAAATGGTGACGACGTCGGCCTTGCCCGCAAGCTCGGTAAACTTGGCGGTAAAGGCATCGAGCTCCTCGGGGGCAATTGTCGGGCCACTCTCGAGCAGCTCGGTCTGGTTGCCGGCGTGGAGAATGTTAAGGCAAATGCGAGTCTCGCCCTTGATGGGCACAAAGTCGTTGTTAATACCGTTGGCGTCCATGAGCTCAGCCATGTAGGCGCCCATGTGGCCGCCGAGTAGACCGGTTGCCACAACGTCGTCGCCCAGCTGACCCAGCACACGGGCCACGTTGAGGCCCTTGCCGCCGGCGGTCTTTTCGGGCGTCACACGGTTGACGTCGTCGATAATGAGCTCATCGAGCTGATAGCGCGTATCGACAGACGGGTTCATCGTAACGGTGAGGATCATTTTTAGCTCCTTATCTCGCAGGCTCCTTGTGCCTCGCGATACGAGTCGACAAAACGGAATTACAGAATCTCAATCGTGAACGAGCGTACGATGGTCTCCTTGGGCTTGGCGACAAGGCAGCCGCGCTTATGCTCAAGTACGTCGTCCTCATCGGAGCAGGTCGAGAGGCCGCCCCAGGGTTCAACTGCCACAAAATCGCCCTCGGGCTTACTCCACACAATGAGATACGGGAAGCCCTCAAAGCTCAGGCGGACGCCCTTGTCCTCCCCCTTCTTAGAAAGTGTGACCTGGCGGCTCTCGAGCACGTCATAGATGGTCTCCGCAAAATCGAAGAGCTCGTGCGACAGGGGCAGCGTCTTTCCCACCATTGGGTTCTTGGAGCGGTTTGCCACGTCAATCAATCCAGTCGAGGGAACGGCGGTGCAGAGCTCCGCAGCCTCGTCTTTCTCAAAGCGCAACTCGTAGTCCGTATAGGCCTCGCCCTCATCGAGCGGACACCTAAAGCCGGGATGACCGCCGATAAAGAACGGCATGTCCTCGGTCCCCTCGTTGGTCACCTCATAGGAGACGCGCACGGCGGTATCCTCGAGCGTATAACGAGCGACAAGCTTAAACGGATACGGATAATCACTCAGCAATGCGGCGTTATCCTCCGAAGCCAGGCACATCGCCAGCTCGTTCTCGCCTTGGCTCAACAGCTTCCACTCCTGTTTGCGCGCAAACCCGTGGCGAGCGAGCTTTACATGATGCCCGGCAAATGTCATGGCGCTGTTGTCGCGCAAGCCTCCGCAAATCGGGAAGCAAATCGGTGCCTGGCCGGACCACACGGCGGGATCGCCCTGCCACAAGTACTCGCGTCCGTCAGCCTCAATCGAGGTAAACGAGCCGCCGGCCGTGGAAACCTTGATAGAAATCGAATCGTTGGAAAGAGCGTATTCCATTATCCATCCTTTCGAACAACTGCTTTTTGCTCGCAAGAACCCGTCTCGGCCCTGACCAAAGGACAAACCCGCACGTTCATCGATGCGTCCGGTATCCCCGCCATGTAACGGGGTACCATACAGACATTGATGCAATTACAGCTGAAAGGCCTTCTTATGCGAACCATCATCCTCTACGCCTCGCGCCATCACGGCAATACGAAAAAGCTCGTGGACGCCATCGTCAAGGCGCACCCCGAGATCGATACCCTCGACGTGAAGTCACTCGGCAAAAACGAGTACCCCAACCTGCACGAATATCATCTAATCGGCGTCGCCACGGGCATCTATTACTCCGAGATCGACAAAGACATGGCACGCGTGCTCACTAACGTGCTGCAGCCGCAGGACAAGGTGTTTGGCCTTATGACCTACGGTGGCAAAAACAAGTGGTACGGCAAGGATATCGATGGCATCTGCCGCATGAAGCAGGCCATCTTTATGGGTGTCTACGGCTGCCCCGGTTTTGATACGTGGGGGCCGTTCAAGCTCGCCGGCGGTGTCCAAAAGGGACACCCGACCGCCGAGGAAATTAAGGGCGCCGTCGACTTCTTCGACAAGATCGAAGACGAGTATGGCGACATCATCGTCGAAGAGTACGCCAAGCGTGAGAAGCGTCTAGCCTACGAAAAGGAGCATCCTGCGGGAGGTCTTGTGGCCGGCGTCAAGCGCACGGCAAAGAAGATCGCTAACAAGCTGTAACTGTGAAGGTGCTTTTGAGCGTTTAACCCATACGGCGGGTCCGAGCAGATTCGGGCCCGCCGTCTTTTTCTATCGTTACTCGGTAAAGGCGTTGCCGACGCTCTGGCCGCCAACATACGTCTCGACGAGGGTGAGCTCATGGTCGAACACGACAAAGTCGGCGTCGCGACCCGGCATGATGCTGCCGCACTTACCCTCGATGTGCGCGGAGCGTGCCGGCACCTCGGTTGCCATGCGAATGGCGATATCAGCGCTGGCGATGCCCCAGTCGACGATGTTCTTGACGCCCTGGGCAAGCGTGAGCACCGAGCCGGCAATGCTCTTGCCGTCGGCGAGCCAGCACAGGTTGTCCTTCATGATGACGTCCATGCCACCACTGGTGTAGCTGCCCTCGGGCATGCCGCCGCAACCCAGGCAGTCGGTGATGAGCACCGTGTGCTGCCAGCCCTTTGCCTGCAGCAGCGCCTTGATGGCGGCAGGGTTTACGTGCTTGCCGTCACAGATGATCTCGGCGTAGGTCTCGGGCGTGGACATGGCAGCGCCCACGACACCGGGCTCACGGTGATGCAGCCCGCGCTGGCCGTTATAGGTATGCGTAAAGCAGCTGGCACCGGCGTTGATGGCGGCGATGCACTCATCGTAGGTGGCGTCGGAGTGACCGATGCTGGTCACCACACCCTTGGCGTTCAGAGCAGCCGCATAAGCAGCGGCACCGTCGCGCTCGGCCGCCATGGCGCTCTTAACGATGCGACCACCCGCAGCCTCCTGCCACTGATCGAAGACCTCCTCGGAGGGGTCGATAAGATAAGCGGGGTTCTGCGCGCCCACGTGCTTCATGGTAAAGAAGGGGCCCTCCAGGTAGATGCCCTGAATGCGAGCACCGCAGAAGTCGGGGCCGCGCCCCTCGTCCGCCTGGGCGATAGCGGCGCAGGCGTCCTTGATCTGCTCGACGCCATCGGTGAACGTCGTGGGCAGCCAGCTGGTGGTACCGCGACGGGCGAGCTCGGTCGAGCTGATATCGATGCCCTCGGGATCGTTATCGGTAGTTGAGTGGTTGTAGAAGCCATGGATGTGAGTATCGACCATACCCGGTGCGATCCACGATCCCGTGTAGTCCTTAATCTCGCAAGAGGGCTCGTCGGCCTGCCAGGCGCCAAAGACGCCGTCCTCGACCATAAGATAGCCGCCCAGTTGCGGGCCTGCCGGCAAGAAGAACTTGTCAGCCTTAATTGCGTACGTGCTCATATGCACTCCTTGCTTCTAAAGCAGTTGACTGTGGTGATGCTTATACCCAGCTCACGTAAAACAAAAAGCGCCCGCCCGCCGTTATGAGCGGACGGGCGCCCTTACAGGGGGACGCGATTAAGCGGTGAAGGGGTGAATCGTCACGCCCTTAACCACGCGGTTGACCGTGCCGGTGGGGCTCGGCGTATCGGGCGTGTTGCCCACGCGCACGGAGTTGAGCAGGCTGATAGCCTGGGCAAACATCACGAACGGCAGGGCAAGGTAACCCTCGGGAAGTGCCTCGTAGCCCTTAAAGGTGAAGGACTCACCCTCATAGACGGTGGCACCTTCCTGCTGAACGGCGATGGTGTGCTGAGCGATCTCGTCGCCACCGATCTCGTTGAGGATGTCGATATCGTACTGACGGGTGTAGGCGTCGTTGTTGACGAACACGAAGACGAGCGTCTTATCGTCGACGAAGGACTTAGGTCCGTGACGATAGCCCATGGAGGTGTCGTAGGAAGTAGCGACCAGACCGTGAGCGAGCTCGAGGATCTTGAGCTGGCTCTCCTGGGCAAGGCCACCGAAGGAGCCAGAACCCAAGTAGGTCACGCGGTTGAAGTCGCCAGCCAGGTAATCGGCGATCTCGGGCTCACGGGAGATGACCTCCTCGCCCATCTTGGCGATGGTCTCGACCCACTCGGCCTTCTGCTCGTCAGAGGCAGTGTCGAAAATAAGGGTGGAGAGCAGGGTCATGCAGGAATAAGAACCGGTCATGGCGAAGCCCTTGTCGTTGGCGCGCGGAATGAGCAGCGTCAGCGCATTGGGATCATCGGCGGACTCGACGGCGAGCTTGCCCTCGGGAGCGCAGGTGATGTTGAGGAACTTGACGTTGTGGACGAGCTCCTTGGCAACGGCAACGGCAGCAAGGCTCTCGGGGCTGTTGCCAGAGCGGGCAAAGGAAACCACGAGCGTGGGATCCTCGGCGCGCAGGTAGTCGCGCGGGGCGCTCACGATGTCGGTCGTGGCGATGGGCTTAAAGTCGTAGAGATCAGTGTTGCCAGCGTGACGCAGGTACGGGGCGCAGGTATCGCCAACGTAGTCGGACGTACCGGCACCGGTGAAGACAACGGACAGACGGCCCTCGCCCATAGCGCGAGCCTCGGCCAGGAAGGCCTCGATGGCCTCCTTGTTCTCGCGATAGATGTTGAGCGTATCACGCCAAAGCTCGGGCTGCTGAGCAATCTCGGCCGTGGTGATCTGGGCGCCGAGCTCGGTGAGCTCCTCGACACTCTTCTCGAACATTTCTAATACCTCTCTCTAGAAGTAATCCTCTGACGTGCAATTATACACTTCAGTTGGTTATCTGGTAGTAACCAGTTAAATGCAAAGAATCATCATATGGATACGATGCGAACACTAGTCGCTACGCTGGTGGTAAACCTTGTATTTAAACTGATCGGCACGAGCAACCGAGAGTGTATACTCCACAACCTCGTTTGACTCGTTATACGTAGTCCTGACCAAATCGAGCACAGGCGAGCCCTCGACAATTCCCAAAAGGTGAGCGTCGGTGGGACGGGCTATGCTCGCATAGAACTCCTCTTCGGCCACGCGTATCTTTTGCTGAAAGTCTTGCTCAATCACATCGTAAAGCGGCTTACGCTCCAGTAGCGGTCGCTTTAGGGACAGAAATTGACGAACCGGTAGATAGCTGCGTTCGACCATCATGGGCATGTTGTCGGCAGAACGAAGGCGCTTGAGCTTAAAAATGCGATCGCCGATACGCAATCCCATATGCTCGGCCAGATTCTTATCGGCCTCCATCTCGCAAAACTCGAGAATCGTGGTCTCGGGGTCGCGACCCATCGCGCGCATCTGCTCGGTAAAGCTGTAGGACTGCATAAGATTGGTTGCCTTTGCCGAACGGTCGGTCACAAAGGTACCGCGACCGTGCTGCCGAACCACCAATCCTAAACGCTCCAGTTCCTGCAGAGCCAGGCGTACCGTAGTGCGCGAGAGACCATAGCGCTCCGATAGTTCGCGCTCGGAAGGAATCATGTCACCGGCGCGATATTCATGGTCGATCTTTTCGGTCAGAATATCGACCAGCTGATCGTACAGCGGTTGCTTACGCGCTCCGATCGCCATCCTATCCTCCCTTTTGCTCGAATTCGGCTAACTACCTAGGGTGTTTAGCATTATCTGTCTGCCACACCCGAATCATCAAGAAAACAAAAGCCGCGCGCTCTTTCGAGCACGCGGCTTTTAACATACACATGGCTTAAGGGGTCGGGGTGTGAGCCGCGTAGGGACACACCCCTCAAGCTAGAGCCTTACCAGATGCTCGGCCAGAGACCAAGCGGGCCAGCGCCCAGGATGCCAAGGACGAAGAGCAGGAGAATGCCCTTGGTCGGGGTCCAGCTGTGCTTAGCGAACATGTAGTAAAGCAGCAGCGTAAGCATAAGCGGGACGAGCTTCGGGACGATGGTGTTGAGGGTGTCGGCAACAGAGAAGTTGACCGGATCCTCGGTAACGGTGCCGTAGGTAACAGACTCCATGCCGTTGCCCAGATCGGTGACGCCGCACTCGACAGCGTTGCCGTCGGCATCGGAAGCGGTGAGGGCGTTGCCGTCCTCATCGGTCATGGCGATGGTACCGGCCTCAGCGGTCTCGGTATCGATGCCCTCCATACCGGTGAAGTTCTCGGCCTCCTTCTCGGAGACGATCACGGTAGTAGCGGAAAGGCCACGGGTGGTGCCGTTGGGGATCTGGAGGTTGATCTGGGTGCCACCCATGGTGACGACCAGGCAACCGACGACGAAGACGCCCATGATGGAAGCGGCACGCGTGAAGGCCTGCATGTTGGCAGTCAGAGCGTCAATAGCGCTGGTGCCAAGCTTGTAGGACCAGTTCATGAGCCAGAAGCGGAGAGCGAACTGGACGACGTTGAAGATCACCAGGAAGATGATCGGTGCAGCGGCGTTGCCGTTGATGGCCATGTTGGAGGTAATGCCGGCCGTGATAGGCACGAGCGTCAGCCAGAACAGGGCGTCACCGATACCACCGAGCGGGCCCATTGCGGCGACGCGGACGGCGCGGATCGTGGGGATGTCAACCTTGTTCTGCTCGAGCGAAAGCACGATGCCCATAACAAAGGTGACGAGGAACGGGTGGGTGTTGAAGAACTCCAGGTTGTGGCTCATGGAAGCCGCGAGGTCGTTCTTGTTGGTGTGGATCTTCTCCAGACCGGGGATGATGGAGTAGAGCCAGCCAGCGGCCTGCATACGCTCGTAGTTGAACGAGGCCTGCAGGAAGCAGGAGCGCCAAGCCATCTTGTTGAGGGTCTTCTGGTCGAGCTGCGGAGCAGGAGTGAGATCCTCGTAGTGCTCCGGGATCACATACTCATTAGATGCCATCTTCGAAGTCACCTCCGTCAGAAACAGCTGCACCCTTCAGCTCGGTCTGCTGCTGGAAGTCCCAGAAAGCGATGCCGAAGCCGATGAGAGCGAGGATGAGCAGAGCAGGGGTTGCCAGCGAATCGTTGGCAACGGTGATGAGCGCGAGGCCAAAGCCCATGAGGAAGAAGCCCCACATATCGCGGTTCATCATAACCTTGAGCAGGACGGCGAAGCCGACGAAGCGCATCATGCCGCCTGCAGCGGAGAGACCGGTCTGCAGCCAAGTCGGGATGGCGGAAGCGATGGTCTGACCGATGGTAGCGCCAGCGATGAAGAACAGGGTGACGACGACAGCGAAGATCAGGCCGAGCAGAGCCATGGCGAAGTAGTTCAGACGCTCGATACCCTTGGTGTCAGCGTTGTGAGCCATGTTGTCCGCGGAGGACATGAGCGGCGACATAAGCGTGAAGACCAGGGTAACGCCGAGCTGACCAAGCAGAGCGAACGGAATGGCAAGGCCGACTGCCGCGTTGGGCTCGAGGCCCGTAGCGATAGCGAGAATGGCTGCCATGATGCCGCCGATGACGGCGTTAGGCGGCTGAGCGCCTCCGATCGGCATGTTGCCGATCGTCATGAGCTGATAAGTACCACCCACGAGAAGACCGGTGTTGAGGTCGCCAAGGATAAGACCGATGACGGCGCCGGTGACGATGGGCTGATAGAGAGACTCGAGGAAGTTGAACTGGTCGATTGCCGCGACGAACGTGACGATGAAGACCAGAGCGACCTGGATGATCGAGTATTCCATCTTGCTCCTCCTTTCAAAATGTATGTACGCACTTTGGATTTCACGTACAGAATGTCAGGTTTTCATTCCTGACAACGTGGATCATGAGGATTACGAGAAGAGCTTGCTCGTGTCCTCAACAGGCGTGCTCGGAACGCGCCTGATCTCCAACTCCACCCCCAATTCCTGCAGCTCTTTAAACGCAGCGACATCCTCGTCGTTAACTGCGACGGAGGTGGCGACTTGGCGCTTTCCTTCCGACATGTGCATGTTGCCGATGTTTACCTTCTTTATAGGCACACCGCCCTTGACGAGCGTAAGCACGTCTTCCGGTGTTTCGGCCACGATGAAGATCTTCTGGCGCGGGCTCGCCTTGCCAATGACGTCGATGGTCTTCTGCAGAGAGAAGAAACGCGTAGCGACGCCGGCGGGAGCGGCCATCTTCATGAGGTTCTGGCGCATGGTGTTGGTCGCCACGTCGTCGTTGGCGACGAGGATGAGGTTGGAGCCCAGAGTGGAGTTCCACTGGGTGGCAACCTGACCATGAACCAGTCGGTTATCGATGCGGGTAAGAAGAATGTTGGGTTCTGCCATGTTGATCAGCTTCCTTTCGTTATTTGCTGACGACAGTTACTTGATCTCCTGAATCGCGTAACGCGAAACGTCTACGACGGCTCCGGATCGGACTTTGATCTGGACCTTTTCGCCTTCGATGCCTTTTACGGTTCCGTAGATACCGCCGGCGAAAAGAACCTCCTGACCCGGCTTGAGCTCGGTGTGCAGCTCCTTGAAGTACTTCTGCTTCTTCTTCATGTTGATTTGCGACCAGATGGTGTAAATCAAGCCCATGATGACAAGCAGGCCTAAAAGGGCGACCGAGGAGCTCAGGACGTTGGCTCCGAAATCGGCCATTAGATGCCGTCCTCGTCGCCGAAGATATCCTCTTCGTCGGAGCCGGCAACGGATGCGACCGTCTGGGCGGTGACGCCCGTCTGGCCAACGGTCACGGCCTGCTCGCCAAGCTCGGCGAGCGTGGCATTGCCGCGGAGGAACAGAAGCTCAATAACCATGGGGAGGTTAGTGCCAGTCAGAACCTCGACGTTGTCGACATCCTGGGCAATCATCATCGACTGGTTGAACGGGGTGCCGCCAAGCAGGTCGGTAAAGACGAGCACGCCATCGCACTCCTCGCGCATGGCGGTAATAGCGGCGCGGAGATCCTCACCGTAGGAAGCAGCCTGGTCGCCCTCAAAAGGAACGACGGTAAAAGCGGGCTGGTCGCCGGCAACCATAGCGATAGCGCTTGCAAGGCCGGGTGCGAACTGTCCATGACCGGTAAGAATAAAGCCAACCATTCAAATTTCCCTTCCGAAGGTGTGTACGATCTGAGTCCGATGATTTTCGGAAGCCAGCGGGCGATCGCCCTTAAAGCTTCTTGGAAAGCGTTCTTTAAAGACCAGTGGTTTCTCAACTGGTAGTAACCACGTGACGTGATGTTGCCACTATATCACCACAGAAGAGGTCGCTTTCGTTGATTCATACGGTAAAACGTTTTTGCACCGCTCACGGTGATAAATCGACCGTTTACCGCTCGTTAACACTTCTGCCTGCGGTTTTGAAACCGTTTCGAAACGCTTTGGCAAAAGTTCGGGACTTTTCCTGTGCCTAAACAACGCAGGGCGGCTAAAAATAGCGTAAAGAAAAATTGCAGGTCATTGTGAAGATTTGTGAATTGGTCTTTTTGACTTAATACCAGTTAGAACCCAGTTTTGAGATTATCGGTGAACGGTAGTTTTCGACCGTTCACCGGAGAATTGCAATCGTTTGCAGCTGTTTTCCCAGATGAATTAGGGGAACCCGATGGAGCGCTTGCGCGGGCGCGAGGCCTACCCTAGTGGTTTCGGTAACAAAAAACCCGCTAGAACGTTGTCCGTTCTAGCGGGCTCAATCAGGTAGATCGGTTAGCGCGCAGTAGTGCAGGCAAACCTTACGCAAACAGGCCGTAGATGCTGATGTTGGCCTTGGCGTAGAGGCCGTTGGCGTACTCGGTCCACTTGGAGCTAGCGCTCGAAGCCTGCGAGGAGTACTGCTGGTAGGCGGTGTAATAGGCGGTCATGGCCTGCTTGTAGGTAGCGCTATCGGCCGTAAAGGCATCGTCAGCGAAGGCCTTAGCGTAGGTGCTATCGGCGTCCTTCCAGGTACCCTTTTCGCTATCCCACTCGTCGCCGGCAAGGTTGATGATGTAGTCGGCGTAGTCCTTGCTCGCGGTCTCCTCGTTGCCGTCAGCAGGCTCGGTCGGGGCGGTCGGCATACTTGCGGAGCTGTCGCCGACCTTCTTCTTGTAGAGCTTCTGCAGCGTCGCGGACTGTCGGACGATCTGCTTGGCCTGGTCCTTGGACACGCCATACTGCGTGGCCATGGTCTTGTAGTCCGAAGTGCCGATGGAATCCTCGGCGTACTTCTTCATCTCCTTAGAAGAGACGGTAATGCCCTCGTCCTCGGCAGCGTCCAGCAGGATCTTGTTGCGCACGTAGGACAGGATGACGTCGGCAGAGGGAGCGGTGTAGTTGCCATCGCCATCCTTGACGGTATCGAGGCTGTACTGGCTCTCGATGGCCTCGCGCGCGGTGATGTCACTCTTCTTGCCGTTGTAGCTGTAGCTTGCCACGGTCGAATCGAGCTGGTCCTCGGTGAGGGTCGCCGAGCCGACGCCCTTGCCGCCAAAACCACCGTTGCCGATAAAGAAGCCGACCACAGCAGCGATCACGATAGCGACCACAAAGGCGGCAATCATCGTCTTCTTGTGCTTGGATGCATGGTCGTCCGCGTCGGAGTCGTCGTCCTCGTCCTGTTCCTCGGGCATGAGGTTCTCGTCGGCGGCGTCCGCGGCGATCTTTGCCTCCAGGCGAGCGTCCTCCTCCTCGGCCGTCGTACCGGCAGCAATGTGCTCGGCAGACGTACCGGCGACCAGATCGATCTTCTCCTCCTCGTCACCGTCGGGGCCTTCGCCGCGCTCGATGATCTGGATGCCGTCGATCTCGTCCTTCTCGTCCTTCTTTTGAATCAGACCCATATCAGTTACTCCTTGTTAGGAAACATAGTCCGCAATAGAATACGCCCGACAGAGCGCCGGGCGTATTGATTCTTAGGTTATACGCAAACACTTAAGTACTATTTAGGCGTTTGCAGTCTGCATGCCTTAGGCCAGGTGCGCGATAACGGCATCGGCAAAAGCCTGCGTGCCCACAGCGCCCTCAACGGAGCCGGTCTGGGCACGACGAACGTCGCCGGTAACCTGCTCGCCCTCGTCGAGCGTGGCAGAAACGGCGGCGCGAATGCGATTGGCAGCGTCGTTCTCGCCCAGGTGATCGAGCATCATCGCAGCAGAGAGGATCTCGGCCGTGGGGTTGGCGATATCCTGGCCCGCGATATCGGGCGCGGAGCCGTGCGTCGCCTCGAAGATGGCGCAGTCGGCACCGATGTTGGAGCCGGGGGCCATCCCTAAGCCGCCCACCAGGCCGGCGCACAGGTCGCTCACGATGTCACCGTACAGGTTGGGCAGCACCAGGACATCGAAGTCGTTGGGGTTCTGGACCAGGCCCATGCAGGTGGCGTCGACAATCTTGTCGTTGAACTCGATATCGGGATAGTTGGCGGCCACCTCGCGCGCAACGCGCAGAAACAGACCATCGGTCGCCTTCATGATGTTGGCCTTATGCACGGCCGTCACCTTTTTGCGGCCGCAGCGGCGGGCGTACTCAAAAGCGTACTCCACAATGCGGCGGCTCTTGGCGATGGAAATCGGCTTAATTGAGATGGCGGAATCCGCGGCGAAGGTCTTCTGGCCCGAGCGCTCGACGAGCTGCGAGAGCTCCTCGACCTCGGCAGCGCCCTCATCGAACTCGATGCCGGCGTAGAGGTCCTCGGTGTTCTCGCGCACGATAACCAGGTCGACACCGCGGAAACGAGAGCCGTCGCCCGGCTGCGACAGGCAAGGGCGCACGCAGGCGTACAGGTCAAAGTGCTTGCGCAGGGCCACGTTGACGCTGCGGAAACCCGTGCCGACCGGCGTGGTGATGGGGCCCTTGATGGCAACCTTGGTCTCGGCGACCGCATCGAGCACGTGCTGGGGCAGCGGCGTGCCAAACTCGTCCATGACGCCGGCACCGGCCTCCTGGACGTTCCAATTGATCTGGACACCGGCAGCCTCGACCACGCGGCGCATGGCCTGCGTAATCTCGGGACCGATACCGTCACCGGGAATCAGGACTACATCGTGCGCCATAATCTGTTACTCCTCGTCTTCGGCGTCATCAGATTTTTTAACGCTAGCACGCTTCTTCTTTTTGGAGAGATCCAGGCCAAAACGTTTAACAAGCATTTCGCAAATCTCGCTCGAACGGGCCTTGAGATAGCTGCCCTTACCGTTCTCGGCATCGAACTTAAGGCGCAGCGCGAGCTTCTCGGCAACCTCGGCGTCGATCTCGCCCTGGCAAAACTCGTACAGGCAACCGAGCATGTCGCGATACTCGAGGTCGCCGTGGTAGCACTGGATGGCCTCGTCCAGGATGGGCCAAGCCTCGCGCGAACGCTCGACGCTCGTGGCGCCCCACACGCACAGCAGGCGGAAGGCAGCATAGCGCAGCGTGGAGGAGATCTCGTCGAACAGTGCGGTCTCGGCACCCTCAAAGGCATCGCCCAGCTGCTCGGGGCAGGTGGTGACGAGCGCCGCCAGGGCGTCGAGGGCCTCCCAGCGGGTCTGAGCCTCGGGGCGGTCGAGCGCCTCAATCAGCGCGGGCACGCAGGGCACGACGCGCTGCGGATCGCGCTCGGCCAGCAGATGCAGCACGCGGGCGGCAAACTGGCGGATGCGGCGCGTGGGGCAGCCGAGCTCCTTGACCAGGCGGTCGACGGCGTTCTCGTTCTCCTCTGCCAGCTGAAGCTGTGCCAGCTCCTCGTCGGTAAGCTGTTCGTCTTTGTTTTCTGCCATAGTTACCTCTTCTTACTATTTCTTAGCGTGCTTGCCAGCACCCTTGCTGTCATCGGTGACCGAGATGAGCTGTCGGTCGGCCGCGCCATTGCGACGTGCGCGGCGGCGCTCCTCAGCGTCGCCCGCGTCGGCGGCGGCGCGATGAGCCTTGTTGACGTTAAAGACCTCGTCGTGCTTGCGCCACGGACCGACGGACTCGCCAAAGCTCATCTTAAGACCGGCGATAAAGCCGCCGAGCCAGCCGATCGGCGCAAACTGCACCAGCGGGAACAGCGAAAACACCCAAGTCAGCAGGACGACTGCCGCCGCGCCTGCAAAATTGGCGATCCAGTAGTCGCGCTTGGTGATCACGCGCTTTTCGCAGGCCCACTGGCCGCACAAAAAGCCAATGTAGATCGCAAAGAGAAAGAGCACCAGCGCTAGTACCACGAACGTCCAGCTCATGGGCGCTACTCCCCGTGATGGTGGCCGCAGCAGCACTCATGGCCGTCGTCATGGCCGTGGCCGCCGCAGCACTCGTGGTCCTCGCCGTGATGGTGACCGCAACCGCACTCATGGTCGTCGCCGTGCTCGCCGCAACCGCAGCCGTCCTCGTGAGCGCCATGCTCCTCGGGACGATACTGCGACCAGTCCAGACCGGCGGCGATGGCGTCGGCCTCCTCCTTATAGAGGACCGTGATGGCCTGGGTGCCCAGCTTGGCACCACCGATGGCGTCGAGCATGTCGTAGAGCGTAAAGGCCACGTCGGCGCCGGGCAGCGCAAGCTCGCGATCGTCGGCATAGGCGAGCGCCAAGCGCAGGTCCTTGATGAAGTGCTCGACCATAAAGCCGGGCTTGTAGTCGCCGTCGAGCGCCTTGGGCGCCAGGCTCTCCATAGCGCCGGACTTGCCGGTGCCGCCCAGGATCATCTGACGGGTCTTCTCCAGATCGAGGCCGCTCAGCTCGGCAAACGCCATGGCGTCTGCCATGCCAACCATGCAGGCGCCCAGCGACACCTGGTTGGCGAGCTTGGCAGCCTGGCCCTTGCCGGCGCCGTCGAAGCAGCAGATGTTGGCCGCGAAGGTGGCAAGGATGTCGCGGACCGGCGCGATGTCGTTCTCGGTGGCGCCCACGATAGCAGTAAGCGTGCCGGCGATAGCTCCCGACTCACCGCCGGTGACGGGGCAGTCAAACGCCATGCGACCAGAAACCTGGGCGGCCTCGGCAATGTCGCGCGCCAGCTCGGGCGAGCTCGTGGTGAGGTCGATCAGGACCGCGCCGGGCTTAGTGCACGCGAGCAGGCCGTCGCCCGCCAGGTAGAGCTCCTCGACCTCGGAGGGATAGCCCACCATGGTAAAGACAACATCGGCGTTAGCCACGGCATCGGCCGGCGTATCGGCCCAAGCGGCACCGCGCTCGATAAGCGCGGCAGCCTTGGACTTGGTGCGGTTGTTGACCGTGACGGGATAGCCGGCATCCAGGATGTGACCGGCGATGGGGGCACCCATGATTCCGGTGCCGATAAATGCGACGGAGAGCTTGTTTGCCATGAAACCTTTCCTTTTAGGTTGGGTGTTATTACCAGGTTGGATACTCGGTGCCAGCGTTTGGGCTGTGAGTCGAGGGCGATAACGGACGCAGCGCTTGCCTACTGACCGCGCACGCGGCGGGCGATACGGTCGGAAAGCGACGCCTTGTCGGCGCGGTTCTTACCCCAAAACGCGCAGCCCACCATGCCGGGGCCCACGTGCGAGCCGATGGTGGGACCCACGGAGCCGCGAATGATCGTGACGTCGGCGCAACCCTCCTCCTTGCGGATGGCAGCTTCGAGCCAGTCGCCGTCCTTCTCGGCATCGGCCGTCATGATGGCGATGGGCATGGTGCGATCGGGCACGTAGTTCTCGCGGAACGACTTGAGGATGGACTTGAGCGCCTTCTTGCGGCCGCGGTTGACGCCGATCAGCGACAGCGAGCCGGCAAGGTCGTAGGAGAGCTCGGGCTTGACATCGAGCTTTGCCGTGAGCTGTGCCGCCGCGGGCGGAATGCGGCCACCGGCAGCCAGTGCGTCGAAGCTCTCGAGCGTAAAGTAACCGTGGACGTAGGTCTTTGCCTCGTTTGCCCAATCGACCAGCTGCTTGGCGGTCAGTCCCGCCGAACGCTGGCGCACGGCCTCGAGCGCCAAGAGCGCGCCGGTCGCACAGGGCAGAGCGTTGTCGACCACGTACAGCTCAAAATCGGGATACTCGGCGCGCACGGCGTCCGCCGCCTGGCACGCGGAGTTGTAGCTCGACGACAGCGCCGAGGTAAAGCACAGGTAGACCGTGGGCGTGCCCTCCTTGGCACACTCGGTAAAGAACTCGATATAGCGACCGAGCGACACGGCGGAGGTAGACACGCGAGCGCCGGCGCGCATGCGGTCGTAGAACTCCTTAGGGCTCATGCTCGACCAGATATCGTCCGTGCGCTCCTCGCCATCGATGATAAAGGGGAAGCCCAAGATATCGACATCGAGGTTCGCGGCGACCTCGGGGCTAAAGTCGCAGCAGGTATCGACGACGATGCGGCAGCGGTCAGAATGGCCGGTAGATGCAGCCTTGTCCATCAAAGCGACTCCTTACGTAAAAAGCCATCCGCATGGGATGGCCGCCAACCGTTAACTCATGCAAGTTAACGTATTTTACTCGTCAAGTGTTTCGATACGGGGCTTGATGATGCCATATCCACCATTCTTACGGTGATACACCACATTGATGAGGCCAGTCGTCGCGTTCTCGAACACGTAGAAGTCATGGCCCAGCAGATCGGTCTGCACCAGCGCCTGCTCCTCAGTCATCGGGGTGACATCGATGACCTTCTCGCGGACGAGCAGGTCGTCGTCCTCCTCGGGCAGCAGCAGGTCGGCCAGATCCTCGACGCGCTCGACCGGTGCGACATCCGCGGCGCTGGCACCGCCCTGGCGGTTGTCCACAACCTTGGTCTTGAACTTGCGCAGCTGGCGGGTGACCTTATCGGCGGAGAGGTCGATGGCGGCGTACATATCTGCACCGTGCTCGGCAACGCGAATCACCGAACCGCGGGCACGAACCGTAACCTCGACGATTGCCGGGTTGGGGTTCGAGGGGTTCTTCTCATAGCGAAGTACAACGTCGACCGTCATGGGCTCGATATCGAAAACCTTGAGCGCCTCGCCGATCTTCTCATCCACGTGCGCACGCAGAGCATCGGTTACCGTCGTCTTGCGTCCAGAAACCTTGATATCCATACGTGGCTCCAATCTGCCTCGGGGACTTACTGTACTGGCTATGTACCCATTGCCGTGCATTTAATCACGCGGATTCCTAAAGACCCGAATAACGATTGCTTGATACCGCATACCGAAGTCTCGCACTTTTCTGTGGCAAAGTGCGCTATAGGAGGGGCCGGCGGCTTTGTATTTGGTCCCGAAAATTAGCTTTGACCTGCTGGTTTTATTGGGATGAAAAAGCCGGGCTCCCCTATTGGGGAAGCCCGGCAGTGCGTGTTGAAACCGTGAAGAAGTGTCCTTTCCAACGTATAGGAGACACCACCCCTAGCAATAACTAGCTATTGAGTTTGTTAATGTCGTCGTCGGTGATGGCGCCTTCCTGGCTGGACGATTTGTCCTCGGAGGATGCGGTCTCATTGTTGGAATCGGAGGACTCGCTGCCGGAGGACGTGGTCTCACTGGACTCAGAGTCACCCGGCTGCACGCTAGCGCCCGAAACCGTCTTAGTGGTGAGGTCGTAGGGCATCGTGCCATACCAGACAGAGTGGACCGCCTCGAGCGTACCGTCGACCGTGATGTCGTCGAGGGCATCGCTCACGGCACGGCACAGTTCGTCATTGGACGAGAGGCCCGCAACACCAAGCGTCGAGGGCGCCTCGAGCGCACCGACATAGGAGACCTCGATCATCAGGCGTGCAAGGTAGCCGCCGGCCGTGGAGTCGCAGATCACATAGTCGACCTCGCCGGACTCGAGCGCCTCAAAGCACTCGTTGATGTTGGAGTAGGTCTTTTGGTTGGCGGTGATGCTCTGCTTAGCAAGCGCCTCCTGCGAGGCCGAGGACATCTGGACACCCAGAGTAGACGTGTTAAGGGTATCGGCGGAAACGCTTAGCGACCCACCATCGCTGGTTTTACCGAACACGGAAGCGGCATCGTACAGGCAGGTGCCAAGCGAGCTAACGTCCCCGTCTGTGGAGTTGATCTCGCCGATAAAGATATCAGCCTTTTTGTCGCCGAGCGCGGAACCCGCCGAGGACGCATCGACAAAGGCGACCTTAAGGCCCATGCGGCTTGCGAGGGCGCGGGCGGCGTCGACCGCATATCCCGTGAGCTCGCCGTCGGCGCCCTGCATGGCCTGCGGCGCATCGGAAGTATCGAGGGCAACCGTCAGGGTTCCGGGAGTGACCAGGGCATCGTCCGACACCGCCGGCGTGACCGTCTCGTACTCGATCTGGTCGATCGTGGGAGTCGTGAACGTAGACAGAGGGTTGAACGCGCATCCGCTCAGGCCCAAAACGGCAATGACCGCTGCGGTCCCAGCACCTAACCGAGCCGCGTGCATCAAGCTGCCCCTCACCATGTCCACTACCCTGCCTTCTGTGTCGTATACAATCCGTGCGTTGCGCGGAATATCAGGTTGTTCCCACCAGCTGACCTGGTATTTGACCCCACACTTGCGCACCGGGGTGTTTGCTCGGGAGGCCGCAGCCACCTTCACGACTGGCCCGCTCGCCCGCGAGGCGGTATTGCCCCAAAGAAAGTAGAACGGACGGTGCGGCTTACATCTAGGACGCGCCATGATCGCGCCGCGCGCACGCGGTCGCTTACGTGGATCCCTTTGACCGCGTCTGTCTTGGACTAGGACGGGCATTTCGTCCGTCCGCAACCACAGCCTGGTAGGAACGAAGCGCATTATAGCTAAGTTCAAGCTAAAGTTTAAGGTTAGGGGCGTCATTCGCATCGCGAGTACAGATTTCGCAGGTCGGGGCGGATCATTCGTGCCCCCATGAAGCCCG
>USEF01000014.1 GCA_900553475.1 uncultured Collinsella sp.
GATGCCGCCGGCAGACGCTGCCGCTTCGCCGCATCGAGCTCCGGTCATCTGCGCCATTTCGGGTTCGGGCGGTTGCGGCAAGTCGACGATCGTTGCCACCATGGCACACGCATCGTCGCTGTTGGGCTTGCGTGCCGCCGTGCTCGACCTGGACCTGATGTTTGGAAACCTTTACGACTTGTTAGGCGTCGATGCTCCGCGAGATATGGCGGCACTTATCGAGCCGTCGGCGGCGGGCGCGCTTGCCGAGCCGGATATCGTGGCCGCATCGATGCGCGTGGCGCCGGGCGTTACGCTCTGGGGTCCCGTCGCGGCGCCCGAGCAAGCCGAGCTCATGGCACGTCCGGTGGAGCTACTGCTTGATGTTCTGCGTCGCGAATCCGACGTGGTCTTTATCGATACCTCGGTCTTTTGGGGCGATGCCGTGGCGGCTGCGGTGGCGGCGAGCGACCGTTGCCTGGTCGTTGGCGATGCGGCGGTGTCGTCCGCGACATCGGCATCGCGCGTCATTGAACTGGCAAGTCGAGTAGGTGTGCCGCGCACGCGCATGAGCGCTGTGTTCAACCGGTTCGGTGCGCGCGGGGCAGACGAGGACGTCGCCATGCGCTTTGAGATTGCCTGCGCGTTGAGCTCCAAGATTCGTATCGCCGATGGCGGGCAGGATCTCGCCGCGCTCATGGCGTTTGGGCGCGCTGACGAGGCGGTGGGGCAGACCAGCGCTTTCGCGACCAGCGTGCGCGAGGCCACGCGCGAGATGCTCGTGGAACTGGGGTGTGCCGTCGGCCCTTGGAGCGATATGGTCGCCGACCGTGCAACGCGTGCCGAGCGTCCGCGTATCCGCCTTCCCTGGTCGCGCGAGGGTGATCAGCGATGAGCCTGCAAACAAGGATTAAGGCTGCCGGCGCTGCAGCGGCGGCAGCGCCTGTAGATGCGGGGCGTCGCCGCGCGGTGAAACGACGTACCAAGCGCGCCGTGATGGACCGCATGGGTTACGACGAAGTGGCGCGTATCAGCGCCTATATCGACCCGGCACTTGCCCGCTCGGAATTGCGTCCCGCGGTGGAGGCGGCGCTCAACGTGGAGGAAGCGACCGACCTGGCGACGCCCGAGCGCGAGACCATCATCGACGAGATTTTGGATGACGTGGTGGGCTTGGGACCGTTGCAGCCGCTCATCGAGGATGACACCGTTACCGAGATCATGATCAACGGCTGCCGCTCGGCTTTCTTTGAACGTGGCGGCGTCTTGTACCCCATCGAGCATGCGTTTGAGGATGATGAGCAGATCCGTGTGCTTATCGACCGCATCATCTCGCCACTTGGCCGTCGTATCGACGAGCGCAGCCCCATCGTCAACGCCCGCCTCAAAACGGGCTATCGCGTCAACGCGGTGATCCCGCCTGTGGCGATTGACGGACCGATTCTCACCATCCGAAAGTTCTCGGACCGCATCTGCTCGCTGGACGAGCTTGTGGGGCTGGGGTCGCTGCCGCTTTGGTATGCGCAGCTGCTGTCGTGCGCGGTGTCGCTGCGACAGGACCTGGCGGTTGCGGGAGGCACGGGATCTGGTAAGACCACCCTGCTCAACGCGTTGTCATGCGAGATTTCCACCGGCGAGCGCATCGTGACGATCGAGGACTCTGCCGAGCTCAAGTTTGCGCATCATCCGCACGTGGTGCGCCTAGAGGCGCGCGAGGCTTCAATTGAGGGTGAGGGTGCGGTGACGATTCGCGACCTAGTAACTAATGCCCTGCGCATGCGCCCCGACCGCATCGTGGTGGGCGAGGTGCGTGGTGCCGAGTGCTGCGACATGTTGCAGGCCATGAACACGGGCCACGACGGGTCGCTCACCACACTTCATGCGGGCTCAGAACAGGAGGCCGTGGTGCGTCTGACGTTGCTTGCACGTTATGGCATCGATCTGCCGAGCGAGCTCATCGAGGAGCAGATTGCCATGGCGCTCGACGGCATCGTGATGTCCGAGCGCCATGCCGATGGCAGGCGTTTCGTCTCCTCGTATTCGGGGGTGCGTCGCGCCGCGTCGGGCGGCGTAGAACTCGAGCGCTATGTGACTTTCGATGCCGCCGAGCGCACCTGGACGCTTGACCGCGAGCCGCCGTTTATCGCAGAAGGCCTGCGGTCGGGGACGCTCACACAAGAGGAGGTGGACGAATGGAGGTCGCTGTGCCCCTCGTCGTAGGGGGTTTGGCAGGGTTTTCTGTTGCGACGGCGTGCGGGGCGGAACCTCGTGTGCCGCAGGTGCCGCCGGCGGAGCTGGCGCGTCAGGCGCTCGAGACGGTGGCAGAGAAGCTGCCGCGTGAGCTGGTGGAAAACGATCTGCTGAAAAAGATTGCCCGTTCGTGGGCATCGCTGGCTCCGGCGCATCGCCTTGGCCTCGTGATTGAAGATGCTTCGGGGCGTTTGGCGTTTCTGCTGCTATCGAGCGGTGTCTGCTGCGTTTTACTAACGATGGTGTCGTTATCGCCCCTCGGATTTGCCTTGGGACTTGTTGCTCCGATTGCCGTTGGCGCCGCTCGGGATGGCTTTGAGAGCCGGCGCGAGCAACACGATGCAGAAGAGGCCATGCCCGAGGCGTTTACCGCACTTTCCATGTCGCTTGCCTCGGGACATTCGCTGGCCCAGGGCATGCGCTTTGTGGGCGCTCATGCGCAAGAGCCGGTACATACCGAGTTTTTGCGGGTAGCGGCGGCGATCGATTGCGGCATCTCGGCGACCGACGCGCTCGATGACTTGCTCGTGCGCATCGACGCCCCCGGTCTTTCGCTTGTGACCTTGGCGCTTAAGGTGTCACAGCGCACTGGCGCTCCGCTTGCCGACTTACTGTCCGAGGCGTCGAGCATGGTGGGGGAGCGCATTGAGCTCAAGCGCCACCTGGATGTTAAGACGTCACAGGCGCGTATGTCGGCACACATGGTCGCGGCGATGCCGGCGGGCATGTGCGCGGTGTTGGCGCTGCTTTCGGCAGATTTTCGTCGCGGTCTTGCGACGCCTGCCGGTGCGGGCGCTGTGGTGCTGGGTCTAGCCCTCAACGTCGTTGCCCTGGTGGTTATCCGGCGCATTATGCGGGTGGAGCTATGAGCGCCCTGGTTGCAGTTGTGGCTTGCCTGTGTGCCCTGAGTGTATTTGTCGCGACGGGTTTGGATCGGGCGGATGCGCGCAAGATCGCAGGGGCCTGCAAGCGCGAGGCGGTGCTGGTCGCTACCGCGGGTCGCTCGGTGGTCGATGCCCTGACCGCGCGAGTGAAGGGCGCGGTTGGAGCGGGCGGCCCGGCGCGAGTTTCGCTCGGCGAAGTGTCCGAGATGATCGATGTTGTGCGCTTGGGTCTTTCGGCCGGTCTTTCGTTTGATGCGGCGCTTGAGATTTTCTGTGCCAACCGCCGGTCAGTGCTGGCTCTTCGACTTGAGCGGGCCTGCATGGCGTGGCAGGTGGGCGTGGGCACGCGTGAGGACGAGTTGTTGGCCGCCGCGCGCGACCTGGACGTGCGAGCGCTCGAGACCTTTGCCATCACGGTGGGGCAGGCGCTCGCCCTGGGTGCCCCACTTGCCGAGACGCTGGCCGCTCAAAGTCGCGAGATCCGTGCGGCTCATCGCGCCGCGGTCGAGCGCGAGATCGAGCGTGCGCCCGTCAAGCTGCTGATTCCCACCGGCACACTCATCTTGCCGGCGTTGCTTCTGTCCATATTGGGCCCGCTGTTGGGAGCAGGCGGGATGATGTAGGGAGGAATACATGAACACGATGACTGACGTTGCTGGCAAGGTCTGGAGCTGGGCTGTTTGCCAGTCAATTCGCGCTCGCCAGCATGCCGGGGAGCTACTGCAGGAGGAGAGTGCGCAGGGCACCACCGAATACGCCATCTTGGTCGGCGTGCTCGTGGTGATCGCCATCATTGCCATTGTCGCATTTAAGGGCAAGGTCCAAGATCTATGGAACGCTATCAGCGAGGGCATCAACAGCCTGTAGAGGGCGAGCGCCCCATCGGGGTGCTGCTGGTGTTTGCTTGCCTGACCGTGGCGATAGCGGCGGTGCTTTGGGGGCTTAACGCCGCGCGGCAGCAGCGTCCTGGGGCCGCCTTCGATTCGGGCTCAGATTCGGCGGTGGCGTCTCAAAAAGATGAGATGCGAGATGCGGACGATTCGGATGTCGCTGTCACGGCGCAAACCTTTCTGCGGACGCTCGACAAGCGGTCTGGCACTGCGACGGATTCACCTGAGGACAACGCGATTGCGGTCCGGCTTGCATGGTCCGAGGACCGACCGATGACCGAGGCAGCGGCGGATATGTTACGCGCCTACCGCGAGGTGCCAACGGCCCAGCTCGCCCTGAGCGGCTATCTCGATATTAAGGGCAACGTATGGGGCGCCATCGTGCGCGATGGGCGCGGCTGGGTCGATATGGTGACGGTTGCCGCGGATGCTGGCGATGCTTCGTGTCGTCTGCGCGCCGTGCGTCTGGTCCCGCAAACAATAAGCTCAAAGGAGGGATCGTGAAATGCATGGCATTCTGCGTGAGGAATCTGCCCAGGCGACGGTCGAATACGCCATCGTCACGGTGGCGCTGTTATCGATCGTGCTGGCGATTGTGGGACTTTGGCGTGCTGGCACCGATGGACGCTTGGCGGCGCTGGTTGAGCGGGCGGCATCCCATGGCGTTGCCTCGACGTCGGTTATCGACGCCGCTGCGGGCGCTAAGGACATCGCGTTGTATTGATATCGCGCGCGAGGACCGGGCGCAGTCTACGGTCGAGGCCGCTTTTTTGCTGCCGACGTTTCTGACGCTCATCCTTCTCGCACTGCAACCGGTGTGCCTGCTTTATACGCGCGCGGTCATGGAGTCTGCCGCCGCCGAGACCGCGCGGCTCATGACCACGACGACGGCGGAGGACGACGATCTTAAGGAGTTCACCCTCCGCCGGCTTGCCGCAGTGCCCAACGTTTCGATCTTTCATGCCGGCGGGCCGTTGTCGTGGGATGTCGAGCTTAGCCGGGCCGATGCGGGCGGCGTCTCGTCCGTGTCCGTTTCCGGCGAGGTCAAGCCGTTGCCTGTGATCGGTGCGTTTGCGCAGGTTATGGGTGGTACCGCCGAGGGCGGCTACGTTGAGCTCAAGGTCGATGTCTCGTATCAATCACGTCCCGAATGGCTGGAGGGAGATTATGATTCGTGGATTGCTGCATGGGATTAAGCGTTTCTGGTCTAGACGCGTTTTGACGCGCCGTCCGAGCTGCCATCGCAAGCGAGGCGGCTTTATGGGTCGAGCCGGTATCGACCTGTTTATCGAAGACGGTGCCTACACCACGCTTTCCTCTGCGGTGGTCATCTTGGTGGTGCTCACGCTGCTGTTTTCGTCGACGGCGGCGATATGGAGCATGTCGCGCGCGGGGGACACCCAGGTGGCTGCCGATAGCGGCGCGCTGGCAGGCGCCAATGTGGTGTCGTCCTATCACACGGCTGCCACGGTGGTG
The DNA here is from genome assembly GCA_900553475.1 of uncultured Collinsella sp. GTDB lineage: Bacteria > Actinomycetota > Coriobacteriia > Coriobacteriales > Coriobacteriaceae > Collinsella. The sequence goes on from USEF01000014.1 coordinate 5,480, forward strand.
GATGCGAGCATTTTGAGTTTGGGCCTGGCGGGGTTTGCCACGATCGGGACGGGCCTGGTCGCCATCCTCATCCCGGGCGCCGAACCAGTTGCCGGCAATATGGTCGACACCGGGATTGAGATTATTAAAACGCGCAACAAGTTTGCCAAAAGCGCATCGGAAGGCTTACAGAAAATCGAGACGGCTCTGCCGTATCTGATCGCCGCGCGTGCCACGCAGGCGGTCTCGGCGCAGGATACCGATAATGTGACCTATACCGGTACGGCGCTTGCCGTGCCCAGGACATCCGAGTCGGACTTCGCTGCGCTCGAGGGGTCCGAGATCTCGACCGATGCCATTAAAGACACATCGGATGATTTAGAGCGTGCGGCCGAGGAGCTGCGGAAGGCTTCTGAGGACACGGCGAAGGCTAAAGAGCGCGCTTGGCTGGCGGATTGTGGCGGGTCGGACGAGAGTTCGATTGGCAAGTACTCGTGTATGTGGGAGCGTGCGAAAAAACTAGCAGAACTATCTGACAGCCAGAACCGTCATGAAAAGTCGAGCATCACATGGGAGCCGCAAATAGCGCTCGATCGCGCGAAAACCTATTACCGACAGCGCTTGGCGAATGAAAAACCTCAGGGATCGAGCGTCGAGATGAAAGCGCAGTCAGCCGCTCGAAAAGCGTTCTATGCCTATGCGATTGAAGAGGTCGATCGAGCATACATAAAAGATGATGGCGAACGGTTTTCTGCCTATATCCCACTATTGCCGCGTGTCCCAAACGAGGTGCGGCCGACCGAACTTTACACCGATGCCGCATGGCCTGTAAGCAACAACGACGGCAGAACATACCTGCATTATGGAGTCGAATGCCCCGTCTATCAGAAAGGGACTCCGAGTGGGCTGGCATCTGTTGCTGATTATGATGGTCGTGATACATGCGAAGCGTGCGGCTTCGGCGTGGTTACGCTTGGAAGCGCCCTCATGCCGCCATCGTTCATCGAAAACGGCTTCGAGTACCACTTTGACAAGTTCAAAGAGGCTCTGGAAGACTACGTCGAATGCCGCAACAAAGAGCTCGAGCTCGAGCGTCAGACCGAAGACGAGGCCGATCGTGCGGGCAATACGTTTGACCAGGCCATCAAGGAGCTTTCGGGCGAGCGTCCGCGTATCGCTCCGCCCGGTCGCAACGGCGTGGTCGCCTTTGCGGTTACGGGTGCCATCTCGAGCCCCGACGAGCTCAACTCTTCGTTTAACACGGCAGTCAGGCTTGGCAATCGCGGTGCTATCTCTGGCGCGGTGCTGGCACCCGATGACGCGACGGCGCAAAACAACGTGCTTTCGCGATTTTTCTCGACATTGAAGGAACGCTCGGGCGGCGTTGCCGGCGTGCTCGACGGCGTCATGGATGTTTGGGGACGGCTGCTCGTAGGATACGGTGATATTCAAGGTTCGGCCGACGAACTTATGGACGAGATGATTAAAGGCCTAGGAGGGGGCAGCGGCGCGTTGGGCTCCATCGCATCGTGGCTCGGCGATACCGTTTCGGCGTCCGTGGCGGCGCTGGGTTTGGAACCGTGCGACTTGCGCCTGCGAAAGCCGGTGCTGACCGATTCTGCCAACGTCATTAAGAGTCCGGGGTCTGACATTGCGGGTCTCTCTCAAGCGCAAGACAAACTGCGAAGTATTCCGTTGGGCGTGACCGATCCCAAGGCGCTTTGCGAGGCGTTGGAATATCAAGTCGAACGCACCATTAGCGGTACGGTGTTCACACTTGCGGAGATTCCTCTGCCCGGCGGCGGCTCCATCCCGCTCACCGTCGATGTCGCCACGCTGGTTGGCGCTCTGGGCGGTGGGTCGTAATGAGTATCCGCATGCGTCTGCGCGAGGAGCGCGCCCAAGCGACGGTGGAGATGGCAGTGGTTACGCCCGTTTTGCTGGTGCTGGCACTCATCGTGTACAACGTCATGATCTTTGCCGGCGCTGTCGCGCGCTTCGACCGCGTGGTGCCCGACATCGTGCTAGCGCATGCCGTGGCGTCGGAGGGGGAGGGCGACGAAAGCTCTGCCGATGCCTCGGCGACGGTCCAGACTCAAATTCTGAATGCCATGGAAGGCTATGACTTGCAGATCGAAGTGTCGAGCGAGCAAGGCGCGGAGGCATCGGATGGTGGCCTGCTCTCCCTATCCGGTACGTTTAGGACCTACACCTGCACCATGCACTATGAGCCGTGGCCGACTTCTCTCAGCATCGCTGGCGTTCCGCTGGGGGCGCCGACAACGTTGTCGCACGAGCGCGCGGTGACGGTCGATCCGTGGCGTCCGGGGGTGGTCATGTGACCGCGGTCTCGTCCTACATCGCTTACGCGCGGGCACTCAACAGGCTGGGTTGGACGCCGGCCGAGTTTGTGGTGGCGGAGTCGTTTGCCGTGCGCCTGCGCGGCATGCTGGGACGGCGTCCGGTTGCCGCCAATGGCCTGCCGCTTGTCATGGCATTTCCGCACTGTTCCTCAGTCCACACGTGTTTTATGGCCTATCCCATCGACATCGCCTTTATCGATGCAAGCGGCTACGTTCTCGTATGCTACGAAAACGTACGTCCATGGCGTATGTGCTCCTGCCCCGGCGCCTGGGGCGTACTAGAGCGTCCTTCAATCATTGTTTCGACCCCTGCTCTCCAACGCGTGCCGGCTTAAGAATTGGCGACAGTGGACTTTCGTCATACGAAATTGGGTAAGATGGAGGAGAAGATGCATGGATGTTGAGATCCATCCCAACGCTAAAAAGCACCTGACGGAAAAGCAGGTACTAGGTGCCTGGTTCGCGGTTACTGAGTGCATTCGCCGCGAGTCGGAGGACGAGCCGCCGAGATGGCTTGCCATTGGATGGCTTCCAGATGGTCGAAGTGTGGAACTTGTTGCGGTCGAGCTTGTCCGTGGGTGGCTTATCATTCATGCCTTGTCTCCAGTCCAGAAGAAATTTTGGCAGGAGATTGAACAGGCTCGGCAAAGGGGTCGATGATGGGCAAGACGTATACGGCCGCTAATGGTCAGGTTGTAACGGATGAAATGATTGACGCGTGGTGCGAGTCGTACGAGCGCGGAGAGTTTCCGGATGGCGAACACACCGTTGGTGGGATCGTGCATGGACGGCCCCCGCTCTCAGGTGAGGGGACGGCAACGCTGTCGGTCAAGATTCCTCTGGGAATGAAGGAGGCCATTCGTCGACGGGCGGCTGCCGAGGGGATGACGCCAAGTGAGTTTGCCCGTGCGGCTCTGAGTGAAAAACTTCTTGCTGCCGGCTGATGCCTCTGACGTGCCGATTTATAGAACCGAGGCTGTGCTCAAAAACTTTTTTAAAATTCTCGGTTGACCGGAACGCGTCCTTGGTTATACTAATCAAGCCTTGAAACAAGGCACACCTCAAATGGCTGGGTAGCTCAGTTGGTAGAGCAGAGGACTGAAAATCCTCGTGTCAGGGGTTCGATTCCCTTCCCCGCCACCTTGAATTGACTAGGACCTCTGCAAAGGGGTCCTTTTCTTTTATTGAGGGCTCTGCGGAAATTGCGTCCCGGAATTTGGCTTCAGAGTGGGATGCGTTTTCCGCTTTGAGGCCGCTTGGGAAAGCGCGACCCGGAATCCGGCGTCAGAATGGGATGTGCTTTCCTTTTGCGGTCTTTGGCGGAAACTGCGTCCCAGATCCCGCGCTCAGAACGGGATGCATTTTCCGGTTGAGGCCTCGAACGGAAAATGCATCCCAGTCTTTTGCGAAAAACGGGATGCGCTTTCCGGCGCTTACTTCCGACGTGCGTGCACATCTCGGGCCCGCCCGCTCAGACATTCCTCCCGCTTTTGCGCCACTTTACAGACCGTTCGGTCGTCTGTCCGCACGCGCGGGTATACTCAAAACGATACTTTTCCTATGCAATACGATGCAGGCTCGGCCTGCACGATCCGAAGGGGGCAGTGATGGAGAGGATACTCGGCGTTAATCTCTCTGGCTGGTTCATTCCCGAGCCTTGGGTTACCCCGTCGCTATACGCGGCGACTGGTGCATCCAACGCGGCCGAGCTGCAGGAGGCCATGGGCACCGCCGCCTATAACGAGCGCATGCGCCGTCATTACGAGACGTTTGTGAGCGAGGATGATTTCCGTCGCATGGCGCAGATCGGCCTCAACGCCGTGCGTCTGCCGGTACCCTGGTATGCCTTTGGCTCGCAGGAGTCCGATGCGTCCTACATCTCGGTTGTCGACTACATCGACCGTGCAATTGAGTGGGCTGCCAAGTACGACATCCGCGTGTTGCTTGATCTGGCAACTGTGCCCGGTGGCCAGGGCGATTCCAACGATTCGCCCACCACGCCGGAGGCTGTCGCCGAGTGGCATTCGTCCACCAACGGTCGTCATGTCGCACTCGACGTGCTCGAGCGCTTGGCCGATCGCTACGGCGAGGCCGAGAGCCTGCTGGGTATTGAGCTGCTGGATACGCCGCAGATGAGTGTCCGCAAGAGCCTTTTCACCATGACGGGTGGCATTCCGGCTCACTACCTGCGCAATTTCTATCGCGATGCCTACGAGCTCGTCCGTTCGTATATGCCCGAGGATAAGATCGTCGTCTTTTCGTCTTCGGGGCATCCCAGCGAGTGGAAGCATTTTATGCGCGGCGCCAAGTACAAGAACGTCTACATGGACCTTCACCTGTACCATTACCGCGACGAGTATGCGCTCGATATCACGAGCCCCCGCGGGCTGACGACGGCGATTTCCCGTAACAAGCGCGAGCTTAAAGAAGCGATTTCGACTGGGTTCCCCGTGCTGGTGGGCGAATGGTCGGGCGCGGCGATCTTTGCCAACTCGTCGGTTACGCCCGAAGGCCGCAATGCCTACGAGCGCGTGTTTATCGCCAATCAGCTGGCTTCGTTTGCGCCGGCTGCCGGTTGGTTCTTCCAAACGTGGAAGACCGAGAAGCGCATTGCAGCATGGGACGCCCGCGCGGCGCTCGGTACGCTCGAGCGCGGCATGATTGAATAGGTTGATATGACGCAAAACAGCGCCCATACGGGCAAACTCTATGTGGTCGGCACGCCCATCGGCAACCTGGGCGACCTGTCCCCGCGCGTTGGCGAGGCGTTTGCCGCCGCCGATGCCATCTGCTGCGAAGACACGCGTGTGACGTCAAAGCTGCTGATGCACCTGGGCATTTCCAAGCCGCTTGTCCGTTGCGACGAGAATGTGATCGCCAGCCGCGCCGCCGGCCTGGTCGACCGTCTGCTGGCGGGGGAGACCCTCGCTTTTGCCTCGGACGCCGGCATGCCGAGCGTGTCCGATCCCGGCCAGGCGCTGGTCGAGGCGGCGCGTGAGGCCGATGTGCCCGTCGAAGTTATTCCCGGGCCCTCTGCTTGCGTCACGGCGCTCGTTTCGTCCGGCATCCCCTGCGAGCATTTTTTCTTTGAGGGCTTTTTGGGCCGAAAGCACGGCGACCGCGTGCGCCGTTTGCAGCGCCTTGCCGTGGTGCCCGGCGCACTCATCTTCTACGAGTCTCCACATCGCATCGTGGCAACGCTCGAGGCCGTGGCGGAGGTCTTTCCCCAACGTGAGGTTGCCGTCTGCCGCGAACTCACCAAGCTGCACGAGGAGGTCTTGCGCGGGCCCGCTGCCCAGCTTGCCGAGGAGCTGCGTGCTCGCGGCGAGGTAAAGGGCGAGATTGCGCTGGTCATCGCGCCGCCGAGCGAGGGTGAGGAGGCCGGTATCGTGCCGGTTGGCGCCGCGGCAGCGGATCCCGACGAGGCCCTGCGCGAGGATATCCGCGCCGCGCTCGAGGAGGGGGAGCCCGCGTCTGCGGTGGCCAAGCGCCTGTCTCAGAAGTATTCGCGCCGCAAGCGCGATGTCTATGCCATGGTGCTCGATATGCAATAGATGGAGGATATCCAGCCCTTGCGCTAGAATCATCCTCTGTATGCAACGTTTTTCTGGAGGACAAACCCCATGGATCAAAGCAAGCCTTCGTTCTTTATCACGACGCCCATCTACTACGTCAACGCCGATCCGCACCTGGGCACGGCTTATTCCACCATCATCGCCGACGTTCAGGCCCGTTATCGTCGCTCCGCCGGCTATAACGTCAAGTTCCTGACCGGCATGGACGAGCACGGCGAGAAGGTCGCCGAGGCCGCAGCCAAGCATGGCATGACGCCGCAGGAGTGGACCGACAGCCAGGCCCCGCACTTCAAGGAGCTTTGGAGCAAGCTCGAGATTTCCAACGACGACTTCATCCGCACCACCGAGCCGCGCCAGCATCATGCCGTGCAGTACCTGTGGGAGCGCATGAAGGAGTCCGGCTACCTGTATAAGGGCAGCTACGACGGTTGGTATTGCGTGCCTGACGAGACCTACTTCACCGATACGCAGGTCCAGAAGGGCGACGAGGAGTACGGCAGCGTCGGCCAGCACCTGTGCCCCGACTGCCACCGTCCGCTTGAGCGCGTGCAGGAGGAGTCCTACTTCTTTAAGCTTTCCGCTTTCCAGGACAAGCTGCTCAAGCTTTACGACGAGCACCCCGACTTTGTCGAGCCTGCGTTCCGCATGAACGAGGTACGTAGCTTTGTCGAGGGCGGCCTTAATGACCTTTCCGTGAGCCGTACGAGCTTTGACTGGGGCATTCAGGTCCCGTTTGACGAGGGTCACGTGACCTACGTGTGGTTCGATGCGCTGCTCAACTATATGCCGGCCGTCGGCTACGGTGTCGACACCGACGAGGCGCGTGCCGAGCTGGCCTATCGCTGGCCCGCGCAGTTCCACATCGTGGGTAAGGACATCATCCGCTTCCACTGCGTCATTTGGCCCGCCATGCTCATGGCCATCGGCGAGGCCCTGCCCGAGCACGTCTTTGCCCACGGCTTCCTGACCGTGCGCAATGCCGAGACCGGCAAGGCCGAGAAGATGTCCAAGAGCCGCGGCAACGCCATCGCTCCGCAGGACGTTATCGACATGCTGGGCGTCGAGGGCTATCGCTACTACTTTATGACCGACGTCGTCCCTGGCACTGACGGTGCCATCAGCTTCGACCGCATGGAGCAGGTCTACAACGCCGACCTGGCCAACAGCTGGGGCAACCTCATCTCGCGTTCGCTCAACATGAGCGGCAAGTATTTTGACGGTTGCGCGCCCGCCAAGCCCGCATCGTTCGATGCGTTCGACAACCCGCTGGCAAAGATTGCCGACGGTTTGGTCGAGCGCTACATGGCCAAGATGGACGTGCTCGATTACGGTGGAGCCAAGGACGAGGTCATGGAGCTCATCCACGCCGCCAACCACTACATCGAGGACTCCGAGCCTTGGGCACTTGCCAAGGACGAGGCCAAGGCTGACGAGCTGGCGTTTGTGATCTACAACCTGCTCGAGGCCATCCGCATTGCCGCTCACCTGCTGATGCCGCTCATGCCCCAGACTTCTGCCGAGGCTCTGCGCCGCCTGTCCTGCGAGGACGAGGCCGCGAGCGACGACCTCAAGGGCATTTGCGCTTGGGGCCTGCTTGCTGGTGGTCAGCCCGTCGAGAAGGGCGATCCGCTGTTCCCGCGTCTGGCGTAGAGACCGCGCGAGCGCCATATCGGCAATTTGCTGTTTAGCTGTAAGGGCATGGCCGCCACGGTCCATGCCCTTTTGTTTCAAGACGCCGCCATCATGCTAAGGAGGCAACCATGACAACTTCGCCTTTGGCAAACCCCACGGCCACCAGGGAGCTGCTAGAGGAGTTTGGCCTTGCGACTAAGCATCGCCTGGGCCAGAACTTTCTAATCGACAATCATGTGATCGAGCGTATCTGCGAGCTTTCCGAGCTTGCAGGTGACGAGCGCGTACTCGAGGTGGGTCCGGGTTGCGGTACGTTGACACTTGCGTTGCTGCAGGAAGCGGCGTGCGTCACGTCGATTGAGGCAGATCCCGAGCTCGAGCCGGTGCTCGATGCTCACGCCGCCGACTACGCCAACTTCCACTTTATCATGGGCGACGCGCTTAAGGTGGGCCCGGAGCAGATTGAGCAGGCTGCCGGCGGCGAGCCCACGGTATTTGTCGCGAACCTGCCCTATAACGTGGCGGCGACGATCATTTTGCAATTTTTCCAGACGATGCCGGCGCTCAAGCGTGCCGTCGTCATGGTGCAAAAGGAGGTTGCCGATCGCATTGCCGCAGCGCCGGGCAACAAGACCTATGGCGGCTATACGGCAAAGCTCGGCCTGTACGCGCAGGTGACGGGTCGCTTTGAGGTGCCGCCGCGTTGCTTTATGCCGGCGCCGCACGTGGACTCGGCCGTCGTGCGTATCGACCGTGTTGACGGCGTGGTGCCCGAAGGACTCGATCGCGAATTTGTGGCCCGCGTGATTGATGCTGCATTTGCTCAGCGTCGCAAGACCATCCGCAATTCCATGAGCGCCAACGGTTTTGCCAAGGACGTGCTCGATGCCGCTTTTGAGGTTTGCGGTATCGCACCCACCACGCGCGCCGAGACGCTCGATGTTGCCGACTTTGTCCGTCTGGCCCGGGAGCTAATCCATGACGCCTAATGCCGAACGCGTGACGTTTACCAAGAAAAAGAAGACGGTTGCTTGTCCCGTGCCCTTGGCGCCGCTTGCCGACACGCATGCACATCTGCTTTCGTTTTGGGGCAAGGATGTGCCCGAGACGCTCGTGCGCGCCAAAGCCGCGGGCGTCGACCTGTTGGTGACGATGTTCGACCCCATTGCTGACAAGCGCAGCGTGGCGGACTATAGCGACTGGCTGGTGCGCGAGATTCTTCCGATGCAGGATATCCCGCAGATCAAGTATCTTGCCGGCGTGCATCCGTATGGCGCGCCGGACTATACCGACGACGTTCATGCACAGGTCGTTGCGGCACTTGATGACCCCTTATGCGCCGGTATTGGCGAAATCGGCCTGGACTACCACATGGACTATGACGACGATATCGCGCCGGCACCCCATAACGTGCAGATTGATTGCATGGCGCGCCAGCTCGAGCTTGCCGTGCGCCGCAATGTGCCGGTGGAGCTGCACCTGCGTCACGAGGACTCGGATGGGGAGCGCACCTCGCACGTTGATGCGTACAACGTACTGCGCGAGGTGGGTGTGCCCCAGGCTGGTTGTGTGCTGCACTGTTTTGGCGAGGACCGCGCCACGATGGAGCGCTTTGTGGATTTGGGCTGCTATATCGCCTATGGCGGTGCGGCCACCTTTAAGCGCAACGACGATGTGCGCGAGGCATTTGCGGCAACTCCACTCGATCGAATTTTGTTCGAGACGGATTGCCCGTATATGGCTCCGGAGCCCATCCGCGGTCTTGAATGCGAGCCCGCAATGATCTCCATTACGGCAAACACGCTGGTCAACGACCGTGTCGATCGCACGGGTGAGGACGCCGAAACAATCGTGCAAGCCGCTTGGGAGAATGCCTGCAAACTTTTTCAAAAATAGTTCTTGCGTTCGTGGTGGCGCTCCGTTATTCTAATTCCTGCACGCGGGCGTGGCGGAATTGGCAGACGCGTACGGTTCAGGTCCGTATGGGGGCAACCCCATGAAGGTTCAAGTCCTTTCGCCCGCACCATTAAATGAAAGAGCTCCCAGCAATGGGAGCTTTTTTGTTATGGGCCCATCACAGGGACTTGAACCTGTGAAGGAGCGAGCGTAAAGAAAACGCGGAGCGTTTTTAGCGAGCTGGCGAGGACGCCGGCAGGCGGGCGAAGCCGGTGCGGATCCGCGAAGCGGATACGCGGACGTCCTTTCGCCCGCACCATTGATTGAAAGAGCTCCCAGCAATGGGAGCTTTTTGTTATGGGCCTCTTGTTGATGTCACGTTGCTGCTTCGTGCGGGTATCCTAGTGCCAACGTGTGCCTATCAGAGGAGAGACCATGCTGTTGTCCGGTATCATCGCCGCCCTTACCAGCCTTTTGATTCCCATCATCATTTTGTTGTTACTGCTTCCCAACGCCTGCTATGTCGTTGAACAGCAGCATGCCGTGATCATCGAGCGTCTGGGCAAGTTTAACCGCATCGTCAACGCGGGCTTCCACATGAAGGTGCCCGTGATTGACCGCAAAGCCGCCACGGTGAGTCTGCGCACCATGAAAAACGGTTTTGGCATCGACGTTAAGACCCAGGACAACGTGACCATCGGCCTTGAGGTCTCTGCTCAGTACCACGTGAGCTATGACATGGGCGCCGGCCCGGCAGATTCGGGTATCTACAAGAGCTACTACATGCTGCAGGAGCCCGTCGACCAGATGCGTGACTTCATCACCGACGCCCTGCGCTCTTCGATTCCCGTCTACACACTCGACGAGGTCTTTGCCAAGAAGGATGACATCGCCAAGGATGTCAACGCTACCGTTTCCGAGCAGATGGCCGCCTACGGCTTCACCCTCGTGTCGACGCTCATCACCAAAATCGCACTGCCGACCGAGGTCGAGAACTCCATGAACGACATCAACGCCGCCCAGCGCAAGCGCGCTGCGGCACAGGAGCTCGCCGAGGCCGAGGCTATGGAAAAGGCGGGCGAGGGCATCGCCAACCAGCGCAAGGCCATCGCACTGGGTATCAAAGATTCGCTCGAGATCATCCAGGAGACGGGTGTCGGCAATGACGAGGCCAACCAACTGTTCATGTTTACGCAGTGGTCCGAGATGATGACGGAGTTTGCTCGCACGGGTAAAACCTCGACGGTCGTGCTGCCGAGCGACTTCTCGCAGTCGGCCTCTATGTTCGAGCAGATGCTGACCGCCGGCAAAGTTCAAAACGATTCGAAGGAGTAGACGCGCGTGAAATACACCGTCGTTTGCGTCGGTAAGCTCAAGGAGCGCTTTTGGAAGGACGCGTGCGCTGAGTACACCAAGCGCCTAGGCGCCTATGCCAAGGTGGATATCCGCGAGGTGGCCGATATCGACCCGGCTAAGGCGGGCGGCGTGGATGCCGCGCGCGACAAGGAGGGGGCGGCGATTCTTGCTGCCCTGCCGTCTCGGGCGCATGTGATCCTGCTGGCTATTGAGGGCAAGGAGCGTTCGAGTGAGGAGCTCTCGGCGCGGCTCGACGATCTTATGCTGCGAGGCAGCAGCGACATTGCCTTTGTAATCGGCGGTTCGGACGGCGTGAGCGATGACGTGCGCGCCCGCGCCGACGAGATACTCAGCTTTGGACGCATTACCTTGCCGCATAACCTGGCGCGTGTGGTGCTGCTAGAGCAGATTTACCGTGCCTGCAAGATCAGTCGTGGCGAGCCGTATCACAAATAGGTCGGCAATACGAAACAATGGCGTGGAACAATAGCTTTCGTTTTTGAAGAGCGTGTCTGAGAGGACTATGAGATATGAAGATTGGATTTGTCGGTTTTGGCAATATGGCGAGCGCTATGGCCGATGGCTGGATCGCTGCCGGTGTAGCTGCGAGCGACATGTGCGCCTGCGCGGGTCGCTACGACGCACTGGTTGAGCGCTGCGAGGCGCGCGGCATGGTCGCCTGCCACGATGCCGCCGAGGTTGTCGCCGCATCCGATATCGTGGTCGCTGCGGTCAAACCGTACATGATCGAGAAGGTATTCGCCCCGCTCAAGGATGCTCTTGCCAAAAAGGTCGTTCTGTCGGTTGCCTGGACCTGGGACAGTGCCAAGTGGGAGCAGGTCCTGCCGGGCGTCGCACATGTCTCGACGGTTCCCAACACACCGGTTTCGGTGGGCGAGGGCGTCATCGCTTGCGAGAAGGCTTCCACGCTTAGTGATGAGCAGAGCGCAGTGGTGCTTGATCTGCTTGGCAAGCTCGGTGCGGTGGTCGAGCTCGATACGAGCCTGCTGTTTGTGGGCGGCACGGTGGGTGGTTGCGCTCCGGCATTTGTCGCCATGGCAATCGAGGCCCTGGGCGATGCGGCGGTCAAGCACGGTATTCCGCGTGCCGATGCCTATCGCATTGTGAGCCAGATGGTGTTGGGTACGGCAAAGCTGCAGCTTGCAACTGGCCAGCATCCTGCGGCGATGAAGGATGCCGTATGCTCGCCCGGTGGCGCCACCATCAAGGGCGTCATCGCGCTCGAGGATGCCGGCATGCGCAGTGCCCTGGTCAAGGCAATCGACGCAACTCTCCAGTAAAACCTGCCATTTAGGGACAGGTTGATTTTGGCAGGTTTTTCCTGCGGTTTTGTTGTATGTGCGAAAAGCGCCCCG
>USEF01000015.1 GCA_900553475.1 uncultured Collinsella sp.
CAAAGCTCTTGTCGGGGCCAAAGGCGTCCGGGCCATAGGCGGTGACGAGCGCGACCATGACGGCGGCGGCGACCAGGGCGCCCACGATGCCGCCAATGGCTTGGCCGATCCACTGCGCACGCGGGTTGGTGCCCAGCACGGCGCCGGCCTTAAAGTCGTTCATGACGTCGCCCGCAAGGCCGCACGCCACGGCTACGATGCCAGCGATAAAGAACAGCTTGACCTGAGCGATCTGAGCGAAGGCAGCCACGATGAGCATAACGATGAGGCCAAAGATTTCCATGGGGTCGATGCCCGTCTGGCCGCAGCTCTGTGCGCTCATGATGGTGGTGACAAAGGTGAACAGCGTCACGATGACGGCCGGAACGGGGCCAAGGTCAAGCACGATGGCGATGATCACGGCGATGGCGGCAGCGCCCAGGCCGATGATGCCGGCGTCGAGCTTAAGGGAGCCCGAGATGAGCGACTGCTCGTCGGTGTCGGTGGAGCTGTCGGCGGCAAGACCGCGGACGATACCGGCGACCTGCGGCAGGATGTCCTTGAGGACGACGGCGACGCCAAAGCCCATCATGAGGCCCATGCCCAGGGACTTGACGATGCCCTGTGCAGTCACAACGTCGAACAGACCGGCAGCGGTGCCGCCCACGATGATGCCAAAGTTGCCCAGCAGGGCGCCGGCAAACCAGAAGGCGACCGGGGCGAAGCCCACGAGGAAGCCGACGGAGAGCAGCATGGGCGAGTTGTAGATACCAAAGGTCACGCCGGGGATGTTGAGCGTGCATAGCATACTGGGCACAATGCCCAGGGCGTCGCGCAGCACGCTATAGATGCCGGCGATGGCCATGGAGCCAAAGAGCTGCTTGCCGGTTTTGCCGCCGGCCTCGGTTGCGCGCAGGGTCTGAGCTGCGGCGTTGCCGGTGGGGAACTCAAGCGCGGCGTCCACGATAAAGTGACGGTGGATGAGCGCGGTGGCCAGCAGGCCCAGGATGGTGCCGGCGAGTGCCACGATAAACATGTCGAGCCAGCTGATCTGGTCGGCATAGCCCAGCATCCAAGCGCCCGGGATGGTAAACGCCAGGCCGCCGGCGACCATGGCGCCCGCGGACATGATGGTGTGGGTGACGTTGGCCTCGTTGAGGCTGGCGTTGCCCATGAGCTTCAGGAAGAACAGCGAGATGACGGCAGCGAAGACGATCGGCCAGGGGAGTGCGCCCATCTTGAGGGCGGTGTAGGCCGAGCTTGCTGTGATAATCACGCAGCCAAGGACGCCGATGACGACGCCACGCAGCGTGAGTTGCCCGCGCATCGAAGCACGGTTCGAGGGATTGCTCATATAAAACTCCTTTGCGTATATCCGCTTCCTCCGGGAGCGCCGCTACGGATACGGCGCGGGAAGTCGGGTTACCAAGGGCCGCCGCGTGAGCTCGCGCGCGACCGCGCACCAGTATAGCCGCAAGCTAGTCATTTTGGGATGACTGGTTTAGGTAGGCGATATACTGCTGGGCAGACGAAAGGAGCGCCGACGATGCTTAATGGGTGCGCATATATATTGACGGTCGACGTGGGCAACACGTTCATTCGCTTTGGCCTATTTGCCGAGGATTCGGCTGCGGCGCAGGAATGTCCGCTTGCGACGTGCGAGATCACGACGCCGTCGAGCATCACGGCCGATGAGGCTCGTATGAGGCTCGCGCAGGTCATGGGCGCGCTGTCAGCCGATGCGGGCGTGCCGGGTGCACTCGTTCCCGCGGCCGCAGTGCTGAGCTGCGTGGTGCCGGCGCTCGAACGCCCGTGGAAGGTGGCGCTTTCCCGTACCTGCACGGGACGCGTGCTCACGGTGGGACCGGGACTTAAGACTGGCATGCCCGTCCACTACGACGACCCCGCCGAGATCGGCCCCGACCGCATCGCCGATGCCGTGGCGGCTCGTGCCGTCTACGGCTCTCCGTGCATTGTGATCGACCTGGGCACTACGACCAATATCGAGGTCATCGATACGCACGGAACCTTTGTCGGCGGCGTCATCGCGCCGGGTCTGGCACTTGGCGCCCGCTCGCTTTCGGCCGCTGCGGCGCGCCTGCCGCAGGTTGAGCCCTCGGCGCCGACACACGTCATCGGCCGCAACACGCGCGAGGCGATGCGCTCGGGCGTGGTCTTGGGCGAGGTTGCCCGCATCGATGGCATGCTCGACATGGTGCTTGCCGAGATGCGCGCGACCAAGGCCGCGGGGGAGGGCGATGTGCCCATCGTCATTACCGGCGACGATGCCGAGGCGCTTGCGGCCCTTGTCGGCCATAGCCTGACGGTCGACGACGCGCTGACGCTGCGGGGTCTCGCCGAGCTGTACCACATCAACCAAAAGCCCCGCCGCGCGTAGCGATGGGGGCGATGGGACAAAAACGTCTCCACCTTCCACCTGCTACAATGGGTCAAACTATTGCGATTTCGGAGGTGTCTGCCATGTCGGACGATCTTCATCAAACCGCGTCGGGCAAGCGCCGCGACGTTATTAGCTGGGATGAGTTCTTTATGAGCGTGGCCATCGCCGCGCAGCGCCGCAGTAAGGACCCCAACACGCAGGTGGGCGCGTGCATCGCCAACACCAACCACCGCATCCTTTCGGTGGGCTACAACGGTACGCCCTCGGCACTCAACGACGACTTTTTCCCGTGGGGCACGAGCGACGACCCGTTGCAGGATAAGCACAACTACGTGGTGCATGCCGAGGCCAACGCCGTGCTCAACTACCGCGGCTCGCTCAAAGACCTTGAGGGTTCCACGGTCTACGTCACGCTGTTCCCGTGCCACGACTGCGCCAAGATCCTGGCGCAGGTGGGCGTGGGCGAGGTCGTCTACCTGGACAACAAGTATGCCGATACCGACGACGGCCGTATCAGCCGCCGCATTCTCGACTCCTGTGGCATCAGCTACCGCCAGGTCATCGTCGATGTTCAGATTGGTACCGGGGGACAGGCTCGACAGTAATATGCGTTGTCGCTATCTGACGACGAACGCAGCTCAAAGAGCCCCGTCCCAAATTGACTACTCGTGAAAGTCGCGTCTGCGCGCATGGACGGCTCGTGAGCGGGTACATGGCTGTAGTAACATAGCTTCTGTCCGCGGGCGCGCCCGCGTTATTGTGAGAAAGGAGCCCCTGTGGCTGTTAACGAAGAGCTGCTTAAGAAGGTTCTTGAAGAGATTCGCCCCAACCTGCAGGCCGATGGCGGCGATATGGAGTATGTGGGCGTTGACGACGAGGGCGTCGTCAAACTGGAACTGCAGGGCGCCTGCGCCGGCTGCCCCATGAGCTCGCTGACCCTGTCCATGGGCATTGAGCGTATCCTGAAGGAGCATGTGCCCGGCGTTACCCGCGTTGAGCAGGTCAATGCTTCCGGCGAGGCCGAGGACCTGTACGACGAGTACGCGCCGTTCTAAGATGCGAAAGCTGCGGACGGCATACTCCGCATAGACGTTACGCCCAAATATGCGGCTGCGAGCGCAAGGCCCGCGGCCGCATTTGTATGTAGGGAGTAGGAGGGTCGACATGCTCAACGACTTCTACCATATGCTTGATCCCGTCGCGATTTCGGCGGGGCCTATCACGATTTACTGGTATGGTCTGGCCTATGTGGTCGGCGCCCTGCTCACGGCGGTTGTCATGTACCGCACGCAGCGTCGCTGGGGTTTTAACATCACGATTGACGACCTGACGAGTGTCGTGGTCGGCGTGGTCTTTGGCCTCATTATCGGTGCGCGCCTGTTCTACGTCGTCTTTTACGGTGATGGCTACTACTGGGCGCACCCGCTCGAGATCTTTGCCACCAACGAGGGCGGCATGAGCTTCCACGGCGGCCTGGTGGGCGGCATTATCGGCGGCATCATCGTATGCCGCATGTATAAGCTCGACGCATGGACTTTGGCAGACCTTGCCGTCATCGGCGCGCCGCTGGCCTTGTGCCTGGGCCGTTGTGCCAACTTTGTCAACGGAGAGCTGTGGGGCAAGCCGACCGATCTGCCATGGGGCGTGGTCTTTGGCGGGACTGCGGGCGATATGCCGCGTCACCCCTCCCAGCTCTACGAGGCATTTCTTGAGGGCATCGTGCTCTTTTGCATTCTGCAGGTGCTCAGCCGCAAAAAGCCGCTACTGCCCCAAGGCACGTTTATGGGCGTCTTTGTGATGGGCTACGGCATCGTTCGCTTCCTCATTGAGTTTGTGCGCGTGCCCGATGCGCAGCTGGGTTATCTGCTGGGAGGCGTCATCACGATGGGACAGCTGCTGAGCCTGCCGCTCGTAATCGTGGGCCTGGCGCTCGTCATCTTTGCTCGTCGCCGCAACCAACCCCAGCGCATCTACCTCGACGCCTAACCACCAAAAAGTGAACAGGCACCTTTGTGGTGGTTTGCTGGGCAACGATGACAGAACCGTAACGTTTCCCCAGATAAAACCTGCCAAAATAAACCTGTCCCTTTTTGGCAGGTTTCTAGAAAGGCTCTTTGGACTGTGAAGGATTCCGATCTCTCCACAACGGCTGCGCGCGACGCTGCCCGCATTGTCTGGTTTAAGCGCTACCCCGCCAAGCAGACGCTCATCGCATTTTTGCTCGCGCTGTTGGCGACCACGGCGTTTTCCATCGATCCCTCCCCGGTGTCGAGCAACGCAGTCTTGGCGATTGACCCCAAAGCCTCGGGCATGCTGTACGTGTGCTACGAGGTGCTCCTCTCGTTTGCCGGCCATACCGACGCGGTCATGCTGCTTGCACTTGCCTGCCTGCTCACGCTGCCGTTTCGCTACGTGTTCTTTGGCCGTGGCGACACCTGGCGTCCATCGATCATTCTGCCGTCGCTGTTCTTCGCCATCTGCATGGTGTTCGGCCGCAGCTACGATCTTACCGACTCGGCCGAGATTGTCCTTGGCGACAAAGCCCGCATCATCTGCGCCTGGATTGGCGGCGCGGGCTGGATGTTCTTGGCGGTCGTTGCCTTCTACCTTGCCTTTGAGTGTCTAGATTGGCTGAGCTCTCGGCGCATTCCGTTTTCGGAAGCGCACTTTGGCCGCGTATGGCGTGTGACTCACGCCGTGCTCTCGGTCCATCCCTTTGCCGGGCCCTTCCTGGTGCTTATGATCGCCTGGGCGCCCACGCTCGTTGCTTCGCTGCCTGGCCTTTTTATGGGAGATACGGGTGCGCAGATTCGCCAGTGGTTCAACTACCCCAACGGCACGAGTGACTACCTGCGTCTGCTCAATCCCAATGTGTTGCTCAACGGACATCACCCCGTGGTGCACACGGCTATCATCGGTTCGTGCGTCCAGCTGGGGCTTTCACTGTTCAACAGCGCCAACGCAGGTCTTGCCATCTACACCTGTGCTCAGTTCGTCATCACGGCTGCCTGCATGGCCTATTCCATTTCGTCGCTGCGCAAACTGGGCGTGAGTCTGCCGGTTCGCGGTGCGATCCTGCTGTTCTTTGCGTTTATGCCGATGTTCTCTAACTACGCGGCGTTGCTCACCAAAGACGTGCTCTTTGCCGACGCGTTCTTGGTGCTGCTGGTACAGACCGTCAAGCTCGTGGCATGTGGCTTGCCCCGTCGTGATGCCAATGTCGAGCGAGCGGGCGAGAAAGCCCCCGTGCTCTTTGCGCGCCACGACTGGCTGCTGCTCGCTCTGGGCGCCATGGGTTCCACGTTTCTGCGCAACGGCGGCCTGGTGTTTCCCCTGGCGGCATGCGTAATCGCGGCGGCGTTTTGCGCATGGGACGTGCATGTGGCTCGTCGTGCAGCCAAGCAGACTGGTGCTGCGCCTTCGGGCGCCATCCCGCGTTTCCGCTGGGTTGGCGTTCTCGCGGTGCTCGCGCTCTGCCTTGCCTCTAATATGTACTTCACCAAGGTCTTTATGCCGGCGCACGACATCACGCCTGGTTCCAAGCGCGAAATCCTCTCGATTCCGTTCCAGCAGACGGCTCGTTTCGTCCAAAAGCACGACGGCCTCAACTCGGGCGTTAACCCCACGGTTAAGGAGGACGGCACCATCGTGGAGGCTCCTTGCGACGGCTTGGTGACCGACGAAGAGCGTGCCGTGATCGATCGCGTACTCAAGTACGAGAACCTGGGCCGCCGCTACAACCCCGACAAGTCCGATGCCGTCAAGAACTGCTTTAACGAGTACGCCTCGCAGGAGGACATCGATGCCTATTTTGCGGTATGGGCCCAGATGTTTAAGAAGGATCCCGAGTGCTACATTTCGGCGCTTATCAATAACTACTATGGTTATTTTTATCCGAGCGCGCGCGATGTCTGGGTCTACAGCACGGCGCGTAGTGCCGAGATCATGGCGCGTCCCGACAACCTCAAGTACTTCGACTTCCATCCGGTTGACAGCAACGTGGTGCGCTGGTGCGACCACCTGATCAATTTGTACCGTGTGGCGGTGCAGCGTGTTCCCTTTATCTCACTCACCATGAGCTCGGCCACCTATGTGTGGATCATGATCGCCGTGGTGGTCTACTTGCTGCGTCGTCATTCATGGCGTGCGCTGGCGATCTGGGTGCCGCTGTTGGGCGTGCTCGCTGTGTGCCTGATTGGCCCGTGCAACGGCTCGACTTACATGCGCTACCTGTATCCGGTCATCGCCTGCATGCCCTTCGCCATCGGCGCCACCGTCACCCGCAGCGACTTCCTCTGGTTCTAACTTGGTGCATTGGGGTCAGGTTTCTTTGCACCAAAGGGGACATCATCACGACGCCTTCATTTTGGGGTTTATCTCGCAGGCCAGTAGGTATATCATAACGACGTTTGTTTATATTGCCCGAGCATCTGCGCTGGGCTTTAGGTCGAAACCGATAGGAGACACGTATGTCCGGACACTCTAAGTGGGCCACAACCAAGCATCGTAAGGGCGCGCAGGACGCCAAGCGTTCCGCCCTCTTCTCCAAGCTCAGCCGCAACATCACCGTTGCTGCCCGTCTCGGCGGTGACCCGCTGCCCGAGAACAACGCCAGCCTCGCCGCTGCCGTTGCCAAGGCCAAGGCTCAGTCCATGCCTAAGGACAAGATCAAGTCCGCTATCGACAAGGCTTTTGGTTCGGGTGCCGATGCCGCCGTCTACGAGAACATCGTGTACGAGGGCTACGGTCCCGCCGGTGTCGCCGTCTATGTCGACTGCCTGACCGACAATCGCAACCGTACCGCCGCTGATGTCCGTTCCGCCTTCTCCCACGCTGGTGGCAACCTGGGCACCTCCGGCTCCGTCGCCTTCCAGTTTGAGCGCAAGGGCCAGATCGTCGTCGCCAAGGAGATCCTGGACGAGAACGCCAAGAAGGAGACCATGGTCGCCAACGGTGCTGCCGGTGACGAGGATGAGTTCATGATGGCCATCGCCGAGGCCGGTGGCGAGGACTACGAGGACGCCGGCGAGGAGTGGATCGTCTGGACTACTGCCAACGAGGTCATGGCTGTCTCCAAGGCGCTCGAGGAGCAGGGCGTCCAGGTCAAGGGCTCCGAGACCACCATGGTCCCGACCACCCCGACCGAGGTCTCCGGCGCCGACGCCAAGAAGGTTCAGCGCCTCATCGACCGTCTTGAGGAGCTCGACGACGTCCAGGATGTTTACAGCACCATGGACATGACCGACGAGGTCATCGCTGCCCTCGAGGAGGAGTAGCGCCCGCACGGGTTAAGCCGTGCATATCTGGGCATAATGAAGCGAGTATGCAAGCCTCGTGGAATAGATGAGCCGGATCCGCGTGCGTAGAGCACCGGACCCGGCTCTTTTATAATGATGCGAACCGTTTTGCATTTCGAGAGCCGAGATTTGAAGGGAGCGCCACGTGCGCGTACTCAAACGAGCCCTAGCGATCGTGTATCTTGCCGCCACCATCGTGGCGCTGGGTACGCTTGTCTGCCAGTTTTGGGGGCCGTATACGTATCGCTTTATGCTGCTGATGCGCGACCCCATGCCGCGCATGGTCGTGACGGCATGCGGCGGAGTTGTGGCGATCGGCGTGCTGGTAAGCTTCTTCCGCCTGATGTTTGCTCGTCGCGAGCCGTCCTGCGTGCATCCGGCGGGGGAGCGCAATATCGAGGTCACCCTTGCGGCGCTTTCTTCGTGTGCCAGGGCTGCTGCCGAGCGCGACGACCGCGTGATGGTCGAGCATGTCGAGGCCCGCGTCCAAGGCCCCGACGATTCGCACGTCCGATTTAAGGTCGAGGCTATCGCGCTTGACGATAAGGACGTGGCATCTCTGGCTACCGCGATGCAGCAGCGCATCGAGGAAGCTTGCGACACCATGCTCGGCACGCCGGGTACGACCACGCGCGTCCGTTTTTTGCCGTCCAAGACTACCGTCCAGACCGTGGAGGTTTCCGGTGAGTGATACCAATCAAGATAAGACCGCTCGTACGCCGCGCCTGACGATTGACCAGAGCGCCACGCCGGCGAGTGAACCTGTTGATTCCAAAGCAGAGGCAACCGAGTTACAAGACGCGGCAGCCGCGGATTTTGATGAGGCTATGGGTCTCATCAAGGGTACGGGCGCTGCCATCTGGAGCTATGCTGTGCGTCATCCCAACACCACGCTCGGCGCCGTCGCTGGCTTTATCCTCGCTGTGTTGGTGCTCACGCTCGGCCTGTGGGACACGCTCGTCATTGCATTCTTCGTGCTGATCGGCGCTGTGATCGGCCAAATTCGCGACGGCGAGAACGGGATCGTCAACTTCTTCGGCCGTCTGTTTAGCGGTCGCTAATATGTATTCGACTGTCGCATCCGCGGCAGGCATAAGGAGGAACCATGGCTTTTAATACGAAGGTCGATGTAGCCGATACCGAGCTCGAGGCAGACGAGACCGTCGCCGCCGAGGCGGAGGACGTAACGCTCGAGGACGAGGCGCTCGTCGAGGCCGAGTCCGCCGATGACGCGGACGAGGATGATGAGGAAACAGACGAGTCCGAGGACTCGCTGACCTATTCCAACGGTGTGATCGAGAAGATCGTCGCCATGGCCACCCGCGAGGTTCCGCACGTTCTGGGCATGAAGGGTAACCTTATGCACTTTGTGCAGGAGCAGTTTGGTGCCGAGAATCTGACCAAGGGCGTGACGGTCGAGGTCACCGATGACAATCGCGTGGTCGTCAACATCTCCGTCATTATCGAGTACGGCGCCTATGCGCCCGCGATCTTCGACGATGTCAAGGCACGTGTCACCGAGCGCCTTGCCGCGATGACCGGCCTTGAGGTGGCGGGCGTCAACCTGCGCATCGAGGACGTCATCACCCCCGAGGAGTACGAGCACCGCACCAGCCAGCACGAGTAACCTTCCAAAAAGAGACAGGTTTGTTTTGGCAGGCTTTATCTGCGAAAACGTTAAACGGCCGACCGCGCAAGCAAAAGCGTGGCCGGCCGTTATTTGTATGCCCCCCGATGTGGGCATACCGCTCGTCTAACTAGGGGTTGCAATCGTCGCGTTCCGCGTTACCCTAATGGGCGCATTGTTTCCAAATTGTTAACGGGGAGTTGCCGTAATGGCCGACGAGCACGAAACAGAAAGCAAAGCATGGGCAATTGAGGCCGCTGCGGCAGAGGCGGCGTCGCGTGCTGCCGAGGAGGTACATCGTCCTCCCGTAGTGCCGATGGAGCGCGTGGTCGATCGCACCGATATCGAGCGCGGCGAGCGTGCCGGCCAAAAGCGCAGCCAGGAGCCAGGCTTCCCGCGCTTTTTTGCCGAGCTCAATCTGGGCCTGATTTTTACGGCCTTCGCCATCGTTGCGTTTAAAACCCCTAATCACTTTGCTTTTGGCGGCACCTCGGGCGTGTCGGTCATTCTGTCCACGCTGTTCCCGACCCTGCCCGTCGGCGTCTTTATGTGGATTATCAACGCGGTTCTCGTCGTTTTGGGCTTTATCTTTTTGGAGCGCAAGGCAATCCTGTGGAGCGTCTTCGCCTCGTTTGCGCTTTCGGCCTATGTTTCGCTGTTTGAGCTTTTTATTCCGACCGATGTCTCTCTGACGGGTGATATGTGGCTCGACCTGTGCTTTGCCGTCATCTTGCCGGCGCTCGGCAGCGCTATTGTCTTTGACATCGGCGCCTCGACGGGTGGCACGGACATTCTCGCTATGATCCTCAAACGCCGCACCACGCTCGAGATTGGTCGCGCACTGCTGTTGGTCGATATCGGCATCGTGGCCATCGCGGCCTTTTTGTATGGCCCGCGTGTCGGTCTGTATTGCGTGCTCGGCCTGTTTGCCAAGACGCTTGTGGTCGACAAGGCCATCGAGAGCATCCATCTTCGTAAGGTCTGCACGGTCATTTGCTCCGAACCCCTTAAGGTCGAGGAGTTTATCGTCAAGCATCTCAACCGCACAGCGACCATCAGCCGCGGCTACGGTGCCTTCTCGGGCAAGTGCGTGACGGTGATCATGAGCGTGCTGAGCCGTCGCGAGGCCGTGCAGCTGCGCCGCTATGCGCGCGAAGTCGATCCGGGTGCCTTTATCACGATCGTCGACAGCTCCGAGATCGTCGGCAAGGGCTTCCGCGGAACGAACTAGCACAGACGTATTCAACGAACCGCCTGCTGGCGCCGTGTACCTTGCAAATCGGTCATCTTTGAGTATTTGACCCCACATTGGGCAATAATGATGCTAAAGACAACGTTTGCGATCCAAGTGATTCGTTCAAGATACGAAGGGATGATTCTATGTTCTGCTCGCAGTGCGGCGCCCCCATGGGCGATAACGACAAGTTCTGCGGCGTGTGTGGTGCTCCTAATGCCGGTGCCGCTGGCCCCGCTCCCCAGGGACAGCCTCAGCCCCAGCAGTTTGTTCCGCAACCGCCCGTGGCGAATGCGCCAAAGGGCTGTGTGGCTCAGGCGTTTGAGGATATGACCAAGACTCCGGGCGTGCTGCAGCGCGTGTGCCAGATCGCTTTTTTGCCGGCGCTTATCTGTGTCGTGTCGGTACTCGTTCTGTTCATCCCCGTTATTGGCGGCATTGCGGCTGCCATCGGCTTTTTGGCAGCTTGCATTGCGAGCGTGTGCGGTTCCGGCTTTGGCATCGAGTGGGGTCGCGATCTGTCGCTTAAGATCGATGACGGCATGGATCGTCCGCTGATGCGTTCCACGTCGTTTGGTCTCGGAGTCTTTTCGAGCGTTATTTCGGTCGTGCTCGAGGTTATCGCTGCCATTCCCGTTATCGGTGTAGTGCTTTCGCTGGTGGAGGGCGTGGCGCTTGGTGCCGCAGGCTCGTACTCCTACTATGGCTCCTATGCGCTCGAGGCTGCGCTGTTCGGTTCGCTCGGCCTGCTTGTCCTGGCTATGATTGCCACGGCAGTCTTGGGGGTCTTCTTTAAGATGTTCGCCGACATTGCCGTGATGCACTTTGCGGTGACCGGGCGCGTTGAGAGCGCGTTTTCGCTCGACAAGGTCTGGGCGGCGTTTAAGCACAACAAGACCAAGCTGTTCTGCGCTTCGTTCCTTCCCGAGTTTTTGACGGGCCTGGTTTCCAACGCCATTACGTGGATCTTGACAGCTGTCTTTGGTGCCATCGCCGGAATTGGCGCGTACGGCTATTACTATCGCCCCACGGGTATCGAGGCGATTGTTACCGCCGGTGGTGTCACGCTCGTATTGTTCCTGGTGCTGATTGCATTCGTCACGGTGTTCCTTACGGTCTTTGGCAAGATGCTCAAGCACCGTGCCGTTGGCTATTGGGCTGCACGTTATGCAAGCGAATGGGCCGATGAGGACAAGGACGACGTTTTGACTTTTGTGCTCCCGGGTGAGAAGAAGCCTGCTCCTGCGGGATTCAATCCCACGGCAGCCACTGGTGCTGCGCCTGCCCCGGCACCCGCGCCTGCCCCTGCCCCGGCACCTGCTCCTGTCCCCGCACCGGCGTCCGAGGCGACGCCTGCGGAGCCCGATTGGGATGCCGTTGCCACGCCGGCGGATGAGCCGGGCGATAATCCTGCTGCCGAAAACAATCAAACCGAATAGCCGGTCGAGGCGCCCTGGGCAACTGAGCCCGGGGTGCCTTTTTCTACTGCGAAAGCAAGAAAATGCCTGGGAAAACGGTTGCAGCAAAATTTCTCGGAAATTGGTCAATGTTGCGCAACAACGTCGCGGCTATTGTTGAGAACGTAGACGTGTAAGGTTTGAAGGCGTGCGACGCCTTAGGAAAAGGAGAGGCTCATGTTCTGTCCCACTTGTGGTTCTCCCATTTCGGATGATGCCAAATTCTGCCCTGTTTGCGGATCCGCCGTTGGTGCCGCTTCTGCCGCTCCGGCCCCGCAGCCCCAGCCCGCTCCGGCCCAGGCTATTCAGCCCGTGCCCCAGCCTCAGCAGCAGTACACCGGTCAATACGCCCAACAGTCCGCATCCGCTCCGATGGGCTATGGCCCCATTAAGGCTGACCGCAGCCTGATCGGCTGGCTGCTGCTCTCTCTTGTGACCTGCGGTATCTATTCGTTCTACTTCCTGTATTGCTTGGCACGCGACGTCAACACGTTGTGTCAGGATGACGGCGATTACACGCCGGGTCTGGCGGAATTCATCCTTCTATCGTTTGTGACCTGCGGCTTCTACGCGTACTACTGGTATTACAAGATTGGCAACCGCCTGCAGGCCAACGCTCCTCGCTACGGCCTGGTGTTCCAGGAAAACGGCACCACCGTTCTTCTGTGGCAGATCTTCGGCGCGCTCCTGTGCGGCCTTGGTCCCATCTTCGCTATGAACATCATCATCAATAATACCAATGCCATGGCAACGGCTTACAACACTCGCCTTGGCGCTCGTGCCTAACAATAAGGGCGGCGTGAACAGCTCCCAGGGACATAGGGGCACGGCAGAGCTCCTTCGCCGCGCCCTTTTTTGCACCGGCGCGCTCTTTGTCGCCTGGCTCGCGCTCTACCTGCTCGATATCGGCTGCATTTTTCGAATGATGACGGGCGCTCCTTGTCCGGGATGCGGCATGACGAGGGCGTGGCTGGCGGCGCTGCGTCTCGATTTTGCGGCGGCCTTTGCCTACCATCCGCTGTTTTGGGTGGTGCCGATTGCGTTTGTGCTCGCGTTCGTGCGCGAGGAGGTGGCATCGAGCAAGCTAAAGCGTGGTGTCGACATTGCAGTCACCGTGTTGTGCATGCTGGTCATCGCCGTATGGATCGTGCGCCTCATCAATCCGGTAGATGCCGGCCTACTCTTTGGCGGCCATGCGCCCGCCGGAGTCCCCGACGACATCATCCACCTCGAACCCCCACGCTGGCTCACCATCCTTCGCTCTTTCCTGTCGTGACGGAGGACGCGCTAGAAAAGCGGTCGACACATAAGCGGGGGCGAACGTTGAGATAACGTTCGCCCCCGCTTTGCTCTAGCCAGGTTGTTATGGGTGGGCGTGATGGCTACTCGTCGCGCTTTTCCTCGTGGCGAGCGGCAGCCCGCGCATCGTGGATGCCCTTGATTGCAGCATGGCGGGCGGTGCGAGCATCGTGCATGGCGTCGCGCGCCTCAGCGGCCGTGGCCTTGGCAGAGCGCAGCTTGGCGGCCAAGTCGGGGTTGGTCTCGGCAACCGCGGCGATCGTGGGGCCGTCGAGCTCCTCTTGCGTGGGCTCGGCCAAAAAGTCGATAGCATACTGGGCGGCCACCATGGAGCCCTTTGCCAGCACGGTCTCGTCAATCTTGTAGAAGCAAGAATGTTGGGCGTACGTGGCGCCAATCTGGGGGTTGCGCGTGCCAACAAAGGCGAGCACGCCCGGCACGCGGCGCAGGTACTCCGAGAAGTCCTCGCCCGAAAGCGTGCCGCGATAATGGCCTTCGCCCGCGGGGCCCAAGCACTTGACCACGGCCTGACGACAACGCTCGCTCGAGGCGACGTCGTTTTCGACCTTGTAGTTGGCGATGGTGTAGTCGGTAAGTTCGGCCTCTGCGCCCAGGGCTGCCGCGGTGTGCTCCACGATGCGGCGCATAAGCTCGGGCATTTCCTCGTGCGTCTTGTCGCCATAGGTGCGCACCGTGCCGGCGAGGTAGGCCGTGCCGGCGATAACGTTGCGCGCGGTGCCGCCGTGCAGCTCGCCGACGGTGATGACAGCCGGCTCGTAGGGGCTGATCTCGCGCGAGACGATGGTCTGCAGGGCGTTGACGATCTCGGCAGCCACCATAACGGCGTCGTGGCCGCGCTGGGGCATGGCGCCATGGCACGAGGTGCCGCGGACATCGATGCGGAACCAGTCGGTGTTTGCCATGCGCGGGCCGGGCTCACAGCTCACGGTGCCGGCGTCGACTTCGCTCCAGATATGCGCGGCGTAGGCACCATCGACGCCGTCGAGCACGCCCGTGCCGATCATGAGCTTGGCGCCCTGGCCGTTTTCCTCGCTGGGCTGGAAGACGATGCGGACCTCGCCGTGGATGTCGTCGGTCATATGGCGCAGGATCTGCAGCGTGCCGAGCATCATGGCGATGTGGCAGTCGTGGCCGCAGGCGTGCATGCAGCCCTCGTTGACGCTGGCGAACTCTTCGCCGGTCTGCTCGGTGACGGGCAGGGCGTCGATGTCGGCGCGCAGCAGGATGCGGCGGCGTGGCGTGCCGTCCTCGCGGTAGGCATCCGGCGCGGTACCGCGAAGCGTTGCCACCAAGCCGGTCTTGAGCGGACGCTCGTAGGGGATATTCATGGCGTCGAGCTGGTTGGCGATGTCGGAGGTCGTGCGCTCCTCGGCAAGGCTCAGCTCCGGGTGCTTATGGAAGTGCCGGCGCTGCTTGATGATATAGGGCTCAAACTCGGTAGCGATGTCTCTGATGGCTGCGGTGACGTCGTCAGCCGCGCGAGCCTCGGTCGCCGCCATAATCTGCTGTGCCTTGGTCTTCGTCATGGTCGATTTGCTCCTTGCTGGGTTGATCGCAAAATCGTACAGGCTCTTTCCAGTATGCCACCTGCCGCTAGGGCTGGTAAAGTTGCCGTTTGCCGCTTGGGGTTTTGTTACAAGGGCGGGGGAGTACACTCGGGGGTGTTGAATTTCCTGCCAGAGATGGGGATGCCCATGCAACATATCGATCGGATTATCCGCTCCAAGAACGTCTTTACCGCGCAAGACGGCATCGATACCGCCCGCGAGCTGGCGATTGCCATCGCAGGCGACCGTATCGTCGCAGTCGGTGCGCCCGATGACGTGATTGCCGCCGCGCCTGCCGCCACGCCGGTTATCGACTGCGGCGAGCAGTTTGTCTGCCCCGGTTTCCATGACGCTCATCTGCACTTCTTCCACACCTCGGTCGGTTCCTCGCCGTACATGCTCATGGATATGGGCACGTCCGAGGCGGCGCTGGTGCAACGTGCGCTCGAGTTTTCCCAGGACCTGCCCGACGAAGCTTGGGTTGTGACGCAGGGCTGGCGCGATTACCGTTGGGACCCGCCCGAGCATCCAACCAAGGCATCGCTCGATGCGGCATTTCCCGATCGTCCTTGCGTTATGTATTCGGGCGACGGGCACACGCTTTGGCTCAACAGCCGTGCACTCGAGGCGCTCGGCGTCACGCGCGACAGCGAGCCGCCGGCGGGCGGCAGCTACGACAAGGACGCAAACGGCGAGCTCACGGGCATTGCTCACGAGGCGGCTGCCATGCAGCTGCTGCCGCGCTGCCTTGAGTGGCTGGGCGAAGATCGCATCGCAAGCGCTTACGCCGATCAAATGAGGCGTATGGCCGAGCAGGGCATCACCTCGATATGCGATATGTCGCTCATGCCCATGCCGGGCTGCGATTTTATCCGCGACGACGTCTACGACAAACTGCAGGCAGCCGGCAAGTTGGGCATCCGAGCCCATCTGTTCCCCACGCTGTTGGATGACCAGTCGCGCTTGGAAGAGCTGCAGACCCGCTACGCGAACAACGCGCTGCTCTCGGCGCCAGGCTTTAAGCAGTTCTTCGACGGCGTGTCGAGCGAACACACGGCCTATCTCACCGAGCCCTATACCAACCCGCGCTTCCCGGGCGACCAGGGCCGTCTGACGGTTCCGGCCGAGCGTATGCGCAAACTGGTCCTCGCTGCCGCGGAGCGCGGTCACACCGTGCGCATCCACGTCATTGGCGACGGTGCCATCCATGCCGCGCTCGATATCTTTGAGGAGGCCGCCGAACTGTATGGCCTGCCCCAGCACAGTCATAACACGCTCGAGCATCTGGAGAACCTCTTGCCCGAGGACATCGATCGTCTACGCAAGCTTAACGTCGTTGCCTCGAGCCAGCCCTGTCACATTACACTCGACCCGGGCGGCCCCGAGCGCGATCTGGGCCTGGAGCGCAGCCGCATCATGTGGCCGTTTGCGACCTATAAGCAGCGCGGCATTCGCCAAGCCTTCGGTACCGACAGCCCTATCACAGCTGTTACCAGCATGAACGTGCTCTACACGGCTATCACGCGCCAGGACCCCAAAAGCCACTGGCCCGAGGGCGGCTGGCTGCCGAGCGAGCGCATCGATGCAGCAACAGCCCTGCGCAACTACACCCTGGGCAGCGCGTACGCAGCGGGCGACGAGCAAAACCTCGGCAGCCTGGAACCCGGCAAATACGCCGACCTGGTAGTCCTGGATCAAAACCCACTCACCATCGACCCCCAAGAACTGCAAGCCACCAAGGTTCAGGCCACCTACCTGGCAGGTAACGTAATCTACGAGCGCTAGCCTCATACCCCACTCATAGGGGGCACGTTTCAGCAACGTGCCCCTTTCTTGTTCGCAACATCTGCATCGCCATTTTGCTGCACTGACTTTTCTGAATGCCGGGCCTGAATTAGTTAACCTGCCTCCCGTGTGGCTCCGGAGGGGCGGGGCATAAGGTTTATCGCGAG
>USEF01000016.1 GCA_900553475.1 uncultured Collinsella sp.
GACAACTTGTCGCTCTGGACGACGCGCAGCATCGACCGAGCGGCGGAACCTCTAGAGCAAGGTAACGCTAAAACTGCGCTTGTCCGTCTCGCCCGGGGCCAGGGTGATGGTGTTGACCTTGTGCTCAAAGACATCGTCCTCGGTGTCCATGGTGGTGTGACCGGTCCAGGGCTCGAGTGCCACAAACGGAGCGTCGTTGGCGGCAGACCACACGCCAATGTACTTAAAGCCCTCAAAGTCGATCTTGACGCCGTGACCCGACTTGCGGCCGCGCAGCGTGAGCGTGGAGCCCGGGGTATCGGTGAACATGATGGCGTCGTTATCGAAGCTGCGGTGCGTGATGGGCAGCACGTCCGAGTTATCGGGAGCCTTGTAGCTGCCCTCGAACGTCATAAGACCGTCGGGCGTGATGATGGGAGCCTCGTTAGTCCAAGCCTCGGTAAACGCCAGCTCGTAATCCTCGAATGCCTCGTCCTCGGCACCGGGAGCCGGTACGTTAAACGCAGGGTGGCCGCCCACCGAGAACGGCAGGTCCACGTCGCCGGTATTGGTGACGGCAAAGGTCTGCGTGAGGATGGCGTCGCCGGTCAGGGCATAGGTCATGTTGAGCTTAAAGTGGAACGGAAAGGCCTTGAGCGACTCGGACGTGTCGGTGATCTCGTACGTTACCGAGGAGCCGTCCTCCGAAACCTCGACCAGCTTGTGCTCGACGATGCGCGCGAGTCCGTGGCGCGGCATCTCGCAGGTGCCGGCCGCAGACGTTGCCGTGTTGTTGCGCAGCGAACCCACAATGGGGAACAGGATGGGCGCATGCTTGCCCCAAAAGGCGGGGTCGCCCTGCCACAGATACTCGTTGCCGTTGAGAGCAAGGCTCGTGAGCTGGGCGCCCATGGAATCGATGGCCGCGGTGAGGCCGCCGCGCTTGATGGTAGTGACGGTAGACATGCTACTTCCTCCAAAAGTAAACAATAGTGTCGAGGGCTATTGTCCCACTCTTGGCGGCGGGACGGGACGGCAGGCGATTATTGAGTAGCCATAGCGGAATGAGCGGCGAGCGCCTACTGGGTATCTACGTAAAGGTCAAACCCGCCCTGTGGCGTGGTGTCGACCGTATCGGGCGCCTGCGAGTTAAAGCTCACGGGAACCATGCGCTTTGAGGCACGGAAGCGCGTGCCGTCGGTGGCGACGGGCGGTTCATCGACGGTGAGCTCGTAGTCGCCGGGCTTAAGTTCGATGCCGTCACCAGCGGAATTGACGTATTGATACTCGTCAATCGTCTGCCCTTTGAGCGTGCGCCCCACGATATGGATGAGCATTTGGCTGTCGCCGCGCGCGGTGTCCCACGTCGCGCCGTCCTTGACCTCGACCGACACATGTACCGAGCGCGTGCGGCCGAGCGATTGCTCGACAGACATCTCGACCCTGGCGGCGTCTTTTCGCTGCTGCTCGACATGGCTCCAGACGTTTCCAATTACCGAGCATGCGATAACGCCGGCCATGAAGGCGATAAGGATGGGGCCAAGCGGAGAGCGACGTCCTGCATCTTCCTCGCGAGACAGATTGGGGCGACGTGTGGGTGCGGGCGCCTGAGCGCCCTGCGAGGGCACGTCGAGAATACTGAAGGATGCCGTGCTGTCGGGATCGATGGTGTGACGCGGCTGCGGGGTCTTTGCCGGCGAGATCGACATGTCGGCTGGCTCGCCGAGCGTGGCCGTAGCGTCGGCCTTGGCCTCGTCTGCCTCGGCCTGGGCCCAAGCTTGTTCGAAGGTCAGGGGCTCGACAGGGTCGAGGGCGGCGTCCGAGTCGGCGGCGACGTCGTTGCCGGTCTCGTCCTCGTCGCTCGACACGTCACGCGGCGCGGGCTCGTCCCACCCCTCGTCCGGAGTCTCACCCTCGCTATACCACCATTCAAAGTTATCGATATCCATACGGGGCGCCCCTTAGGCCTCGCAAATAAACACTCGCTAGTTTTATACCCCCAGACGACACCGAAGCTCACCCGCGCCGGACACAAAAACCGTCACAACATTCGACGCTTTTCCTCGATTTCGAGATTTTCGCCGAATGTTGTGACGGTTTGGGCGACTGGCCGGCAGCGCAATGCGACAAAGGGACTGTCTCTTTGTCACATTCTGTTAGAGTTGCAGGGATTGAATCCCGCTTATTAATGCGACATTGGAGTGACAGCCTTGACCGCCGCAACCACGCCTAAAAGCAAGTCAACCGCCGCCGCGCTTTCACCTGCGCGCACCAATCTTTGCCTGGCGCTGCTCGTGTTGTTAGGTTTTTCGCTCGGCTGCTCGGAGTTCGTGGTCATCGGCATCGAGAGCGACCTGGCGACGGAGCTCGGCATATCGCTTGCCACCGCAGGCCAGCTCATCAGCGTGTTTGCGCTTGTCTACGCCATCGCCACGCCGGTGCTTGCGCTCAGCACGGGACGTTTTCGCCGCTACCAGCTGCTCGTGTGCTACAGCATCGTCTTTGTGCTCGGCAACCTGGTCATGGCGTTGGCGCCCAACTTCCAGGTGCTGTTTATCTCGCGCATCATCCTGGGCTCCGTCTCTGGCGCACTGCTCGCTGTGGGTGTGACGTACATCCCCGAGCTGCTGTCCCCGCAGCAAACTTCGTTTGCCATCTCGGTGGTATATGGTGCGTTTTCCGTGGCAATGGTCTTTGTCACTTCGATCGGCAAGTTTGTGGCCGACACACTCGATTGGCACGTGGCCATGTACGGCACGCTGGCCTTTGCCGTTCTGATCTGCGGAGCGCTCGTGATGTTTATGCCGCGCGCTGGGCAAACCGACGAACCTGCCACCTTTCGCGAGCAGGCGGGGCTGCTGCGCGAACCGAGCATCATCACCGGCATGCTCATCTTTTTGTTTGGCGTGGGCTCGGTCTATGTGTTCTACGGCTACGTGACGCCTTATCTTGAGCAGGTGCTGGGCATGGGCACGGTCGAAGCCAGTACCACGCTCATGGCCTACGGCGTGTTCTGCCTGATCTCGAACATCCTGGGCGGATGGATCGATGCTCGCTTTGGCATGAAGGCGCTACTCGTGACGTTTGTGCTGCAGGCTGCAGCGTTACTCGGACTGTTTGCTGTGGGCGGCACCATGCCGCTCGCGCTGGTCTTTGTCTTTAGCCTGGCGCTGCTCATGTACCTGTTCTCGGTGTCGTGCATCACGCACTTTATGGACGTGGCACGCAGCCGCCATCCCAAGTCGATGGTACTCGCAAGTTCGGTTGAGCCCATGGCGTTTAACGTCGGCATCTCGTTTGGCACCGCAGTGGGCGGCGCCGTGGTAAGCAGCGTTGGCATTGCATATGTAGGCGCAGTGGGTGCCGCGTTCTCGCTTGTGGCCTGGGTGCTTACGCTGGTGACGATTAAGTTGGCTCGCTGGGAACGCAAGAGGGCGATGGCGCAGGCGTAGATGCGATACTCGAGCTCGATGATGGCGATCGAAAGGAAACCGCATATGCAACGTGTACTGTTTATCTGCTATGGGAATATCTGTCGCTCGACGAGGTAACCGCTGATTATCAGGCGTATTAACCATTCAAATCATCTGACGTACTACCTATTTACTACTCATAGAGGCTCAGGCACGACAGGTCAGATGGTTCCGCTTTTCACAACAGCCTACTTTTTCGACCGTTCAACAGGTCAGTAGATTAAATAGCTTATCAGCATGCTAGAGTTGTACCTGCTACACAGCTCTAGCATTTTTTAATGCTCGCGCTTCACAACTGAAGACACTCAAGTCAGTGACAAGGAGGGGTATTTGCCCTTTCTCCTTGCTGACTCGTGCCACCGCGAAGCGCTTGGAGCTGTGTAGCAACTGTGGGTGGATACTCCTCCTTTTCGTGCTGCACATTCCGCACTTCGGATGAGCCTCCTTCCACAGCGTTTACCAAGTGTCGGAGGAAGGAATACACCGTGTACGAAGAGCTTAAAGAGCTTAAGGAGCTCCTTGATATGGGAGCCATCACACAAGAAGAGTTCGACGCGAAGAAGACCGAGCTGCTTAGCGTCGCCTTCAATGAAAAAGATTTGACAAATCCCGCTGTCCCCTCTTCAACCTCCGATTCACTTACGCAGCAGAAATCTAAAATGGCAGCACCGCCGATAACAAGCGACACCGTTACTCAAAATAACAACACGGACACAAGCTCGGCTTTCATCGGAATAGGCTGCTTAACGATGCTTTGCTTCCCCGTTACCGTTATCCTTCAAATGTGCGGAGCATATGACATCTCGATATTCTTTCTGATTCCCAGCGTAATAGGTGTTCTCTTGTTTCTATTCGGCTTCATCTGCTCTACAGCGGAAACACTCAGCACGCCCGAGGGAAGAAAAGAACTCAAAGAAAACTTCGACAGGGACAAGTTCAACGGCTACAAATACACCTGCCCCATGTGCGGGAGCAACAGAATCAAAACTATAGGTGCGGGAAAGAAAGTGGCTGGAGCCCTAACGATAGGGCTCGCCTCGAAAAATATCGGAAAGAACTATCAGTGCAACGACTGCCAGTACAGATGGTAACGTGTCGGAATAAAACCCCGCAGATATCTATCCAATCATCCACTGTTTCGGCCTGTTCCGCCATCGCTATCGTTTTTCAACAAAAGGGATTATCAGCAAAATCAAGAACCCACTAGGTCAAACGGCACATTAGACCTAGGAATAATGCCCACCGCCCACTCCCAGCCACCCGGCGTCAAAGCACTCATCTGGAATTGCAGCGGAAACATCTCCGTAAGCGAAAAACCGCCGCTGCAAGGTCTGCGGAACATCTGCCGATCGACGAGGTAACCGCTGATTATCAGGCGTATTAACTTGACATTAACTTGACCCTACTGAGTCTCCCCGTCTTTCACGCTCATCTCAATATAAGGCTTAGCCCCATCAAGCCGAACAAACCAGTCCACCATTGCAAGCTCCGCCTCCACGTTTTCTCTTAGAGTCTCTTCATCGGCGCAGAACACCTCAGCGGCAGAAATATCAAACATTTCGATTATTTCAATCAGTTCGTTATCAGAAATAGTCTGAAACTGCTCCTCCGCTTCCACCCTTTTCTTATTCGACGATTCCCGAATCCAACTCACCGCATTCGCAACACTCTTTCTGTTTACCCTTAACTGAGAATCCTTGAACTGCTTCTCCGACACATCATCAAGGTCATCAAACGGCTCAATTTCCCAAAGATAATATGAGGCCGCGAACCCCAACCTCTCTGCCATCAGCTCGCCGAATCGACGGTAAAACTTTGCGTTGTTATACAAAGAGAGATATGTAATGCCAAGCTCTTCCTTCACCTCAGACCACAGCTCGATACACTTCTCACTCTCTTCTGCGGTTGCTTCTCGTCTCTCACCTCCCAGCAGACGCACCCATCTTGTTTTGCGGCAAGTCTTCAGGTATCCGAAATCCACCAGCCTTCTCAAAGCTCTATCCAAAACATTTCTTGCATAGTCCTTCACATGGCAGGCAACTCGATTGTAGTGATAGAAATCAGACCTCGATGTACCCGAAAGCACCCCATGTCTTTCTGCCTCACGCAACAAGCTTTTGCTCTTTCGGCTGTCCATCAGGCCATCCTCGGGCATAAAGCCGCATAGAGATAGCAAGGTGTTCATTGTGTACAAACAAGCCCCTGATTTCACATCGTCCTCATCAGTACTCACCCCATGGTGTGCACCCCAGATCAAACAATTCAGAACATCAGCACTGTATTCGTCGTTCGTACGGAATGGCTGAGGCTTTTCTCGTAAAAAGACCTCAGTGATA
The DNA here is from genome assembly GCA_900553475.1 of uncultured Collinsella sp. Taxonomy (GTDB): domain Bacteria; phylum Actinomycetota; class Coriobacteriia; order Coriobacteriales; family Coriobacteriaceae; genus Collinsella. Next base: position 5,789 of record USEF01000016.1, read on the forward strand.
ACTATTGCGTTTCTCGATACTTGTGGTGCCTTTTCCCAGTCGAAAAAACGCCTTAGCTCTTTTTCTTGCGCCTTTCTTGTGTTTCCTTTTGCTGGCTTCATGCCTACCGACCTACACAGTTCAGCGAAACTGTTGAATGTAGACCCGACTTTGATTTCTTTGCAGTCAGCGGCACTTAGAGACATTTCTCACCTCAACTAGATTTGCTTGCACATATCAGGTGTACAAAACCCCATCTATATATATAATACGTCTTTTATATAGATTACTTTTTGTACACCTGATTAAGCGCCTGCGTACGGGGCATTCCCGTACGCAGGCGCTACTGTTTATTAATACTGTTCAGTCTCGTGGCATTCCAACAAATCTTCTAAATCAATCCAAGGCAAATCTCGGAAGCGCCTACCGAATAATCTCACGCATTTGTCCCCATCGCCTTCATCTCTTCCATATTGAGAAAAATCCCTCTTCGCCTCGTTTCTTACGACCTTGCGGATCATTTCGTCATAGGTCGCTTCACGCCCCTCCTGTTTCAGCATTTCCATATAACTATTTGCCTCGTTGTAAAGGTAATTGGCTCGCCCTGATTCATATCCTGTTACGACCAGCTCAAACAGTTCTTCGTAGCTGCCCCATTCTGGCTCTGTCGCTAAAATGTCACTGCATAATTCTTCATCCTCAATGAAGTCCAGTAAATCAGAGGGTAAGTCATCCAATGACTCATATTCGATACCCATCCTCTCAGATAGGTTGCGGAGCTGGTCGCATCGCTTCTCCTCCAACGGTTTAATTAAGTCAGTGAATTCATTGCGCTTTGGATGAATTGACCGTGCACGGTCGTTATCCACTATTTGTTTTGTTTTCTCCCATATAGCCTTGAGCCTCTCATCTTCTTCTATTTCAAACATAGGATTGGTGCCAGAGGCATAAACGACAACAGCTTTTTCGTACTGTATCTTCTTTGCATTGCCAAACAGTTCTCCCACTTTTTTCGCAATCAGTTCAATCTTATCTCCATTGCGGAGCGTCTCCTCCATTGAGCCTCACCGCTCTCTCTGTACCGCAGCTTGCTGTTTGTTTATTTGGTTGCATTGATTCTCTTTATTCCCCTTTTTTCAGCCTCCCTATATAGGGTGCTTCTGCTAATGCCAGTCTTTTCGCATATCTCTTTCACTGGCTTCGTTCTGTCGTTTTCAAATAGATAGAGAGCCATGTTGAGAGCGTCTTCATCAACATTAGGTCTGCCGAACTTCACACCTTGCTTCATAGCGGCCTCCCTGCCCTCGGCAGCATTCTCAAGGATGATCTGCCTCTGGAACTCAGCAATGGCTGACAGCATATGAAATATCAATTTGCCTGCTGGAGTGGTTGTATCGATAGCCTCTTTCTTGCTATGAACCTCGACATGCATCTGTTCGAAGGTCTCCATAAGGTCAATTAGGTCTTTAGTACTCCTGCCAAGTCGAGACAGCTCAGTGATATAGACTTCATCGCCCTCGCGCAGACGGGAGAGCATATCTTTCAAAGCGGGACGATTAGCGTTCTTGCCCGAAGCCTTGTCGATAAATATCTGGCTATCCTTTAAGCCAAGCTCGTGCGCATATTCAAGCTGCCTTGCCTCGTTCTGTTCCTTTGTTGAGCAGCGAGCGTAGAGAAACTTCATCGCGTGCCTCCAATTCCTATATGTCTCAAAAGTCCTATTAGTATTTTATATTGGGACATACACTTTTGGAATATCTTTTAGGACACTATTTGATTCAAAAGACTCACTTGGGGAGTGGTATTTCTCATGTCTCAAATGTTATGAATTTTGGGATACACCATAACGCAGCTTAACTTTCTTGCGCACTTCCGGCTTGCAGAAGATGCGTTACCTCGTAAGCCCCTGCCCCAGTCTGTTTTGGCGCATACGGGGTGTTTTACACTTTGGCCTCAACTTCTACTTGGCAGACCCCATCTATGTAGTTGATATCAACATGACTGAAAGAAGAAATTCCACCGACCGTCTACCTTCACTGCAAATAGCGCATTATCAAGGCATGATTGCTAATGCTATCGAGAAGACCGCCAGACACCATAAATGCATTATCTATAGGCACTCTTTATAACTGTCAATAATTGGCGAATAGCATTGCCGTTCCCCCTTTTACTCAAAATGATCGGTCATGCCCTTGATACAATCTCATCTACCACACCGCAACATCCATATATTTGGGTGGAGCTTCACAATGGCATAGCTGCTGCTTTGCGTATGCAAACAGGCGAATTGGAGGGCACCCGCCTTTCAAGGTCTGTTCGCATATGCATGTGAAGCCTTGCGGTGTGGTAACTGTGGTAGGTGTCCTCCACATCGCTTAATTGCAATGATGTGCTTCTCCCCTTCCACGGTTGTCGGGATACCTTTGGAAGGAGAGCGGATGAAGAAGCCAACGAACAAACAACTAGCCCTCTTAGTTACGATTGCCCTCGTATTAGTTTGCGCGATTGTTTTAGTGCCCAACCTTGCCGCAGAACCGAATTCGAGTGCAACACTCAACATTTTCCACACTCATAAATGGAAGAAAGCGACCTGCACCAAACCTAAGACCTGCAAGGAATGCGGGGCAACAGAGGGCGATCCGCTGGGTCACAAACTCGAGGACTGGAAAGACGATGGATTCGACTCCACGTTCTCCGAAAGGGTCTATGTCAAAACATGTTCTCGCTGCGAGAAAACAATTGAGAAAAAGACAGAGAAGGTTACCTCGTTTCTGGAGAACGAAAAGCTGACCATATGCCCAGACACCTACTCGAAGGTTTTCGAAAAAAGACTTCGAGAGCTTAACGACAGCGATTTTACAGTGCACGAAGAATACGACTACAAACTGACTGTCTATTCAATTAATGACTCGAATGACGAGATGACGGGGCAGCTCTCCTTTTCACTAAAGGACAAGAACCTCGACCCAACCCTTCTCTATACAGAACCTCTCAACTACGGCATCGTTGTCATGCTCGACAACAACCAAAGTAGCTATGACAAAAAGATGGCACGCTTCCTTGTGGCGATGATTGAGGCATGCGACCCGTCACTTGACTGGGATTCGGTCGGTGAAATCGTCAAAGAAATCGATGAGCAGGGCGCGGCAAGCAGGAACGGCTTCACCTACAGCAGGACAAAAAACGGTGGGTATACCCTTCTGCAAGCATCCATTATCACGACCGCAGCCGCACCCACGGAAACCAAAACGCCGCTTGACCATGACACCGTTAATAAAGACCTTGACCAAGTGCGAGAGAGGTTGAAATATATCGGGCAGACCGCTCAATACGTTAAAAAGGCAATTCCAAGCGCAGAAATGGATGGCATCGATTTACGCGAGAAGGTTACCTTTCTCGGGATTGACGGAGAATTTCTATACGACGTAGATAAGGACACCAACAAAGTTGATAATCTCTTTTTCAAATGGTCTCTAAGCGACTACGCCTCCGATAGAGATTACGCCGTCAACACCATCGCATCCTATTTCGGCAACGAATACGAGACCAAAGACTTATCCCAATACAACAAGGGCAACGACATGTACAGCTACAGGTGGTGGCAAACCACCGATGAGAACTGGAGCGTCTACCTTGTCTTGACAGACGAAGACACCGAGAACGAGGGCGGCAGCATTCAATTCACTCAATTAGAGAACTAGACTCTCCCCTTCGCCCAATTAAAGAAATAGCGGCTGCGCAGCGCCCCAAGCATTGACGCTGCGCAGCCTTTTGTATTCATGCGACCTATAAAGTCATTGAAACTATTAGGACTCAATCAAACTGCGATTTCAATTGATGTCCGCTCAGCCTATAGCAAAAATGCACGCTGAGAGCGAAATTAAGGCTTGGAATTGCACCGATGGGCACTTACTCCAACCCCAGCCCCAACGGGGCAAATAGGCCTCATTTCCTTTGATTTAACCCAATAAACGAACCCTTTCACCATGGCATAGACAACCCCATAGCTACAATCATGTTGTCGTGCTTGAGTCTCTGAAAGGAGATCCAAGCTATGTCGAATAGGAAAGATAACAAGGGTCGAGTTCTCCATCGCGGAGAAGGCCAGCGCCCAGACGGTCGTTACTCGTTTAAATACACCAATTGGATGGGAAAAACCTGCTTTGTCTATTCGTGGACTTTGACAATTCACGACCAAACGCCACACGGCAAAAAGAGAGACCTCTGCTTAAGACAAAAAGAGCAGCAGGTTCAAAAAGACCTCTTCGACCACATTGCACCTGAGAACATGAACGTCATGACTCTGGTTGAGAACTACCTTGCGACCAAGGTTGCGGTACGAAAGACAACCGTTAGCGCCTATAAAACCGTCACCAATTACCTGAAAACAGACAGCTTCAGCAAAGCCAAAATATCAAACATTACGGTGTTGGACGCAAAGAAATGGCTTATCCACCTTCAGCAAGATGTTGGAAAGGGCTATAGCAGCGTCTGTAGCATCCGAGGCGTACTCAGGCCAGCCTTTCAACTTGCCGAGGAGTGCGGCCTCATCAGAAGAAACCCCTTTAACTTCGAGCTTATCAATGTGCTGGTCAACGATACGGTATCCAGAGAATCGTTAAGCGTTAGACAGGAACGGCTATTCCTTGAATTTATGCGCTCGGATCATCACTTCTCGCGCTACTTTGAGACTTACTTCATCTTGTTGAATACTGGACTCAGAATTTCTGAATACTGCGGCCTGACCCTTGATGACATTGACTTCGAAAATCACTGCATATGCGTTCAAAAGCAACTCCATCGTGCGAGAGATATGCAGTATTACGTTGAAGAACCCAAGACGAAATCTGGTATGAGATATATCCCTATGACTGCTTCTGTCGAAAAGGCCTTCCACAGTCTCATCGAACAGAGGGCGCAGCCAAAAGAAGAGCCTGTTATTGATGGGGTCGGGGGCTTCATCTGCCTAGACAAGAATGAGATGCCATGCGTTGCCCTGCATTGGGAGCATAGGCTCAAACGCGCCGTCATTAAGCACAACCGCATCTATAAGGAAGAGCTGCCTCATATAACCCCGCACCAGCTCAGGCACACTTTCTGTAGCCGAATGGCACGCGCTGGCATGAGTCCAGCAAAGCTCAGATACATTATGGGGCATTCAGATATCAACACCACCTACAACGTTTACACCCATCTTGGGCTTGAAGATATTCAAGACGAGATGCTTGCTATTGAACAAAACCGCAGGTAGACATTGGTAGTAAAAATTTGAGCCGTACTACGTTTTTACTACCTTTGCTTCTACTTTTGACTGATTTCTGGCCTTAATAAAGTGGATTTCCTTCCCTATATTGGAAACTAATTACTAGAGCCATTCAGCTCGTTGAATGCAGTAGAAGTGTTGGTGATAAAGGTCTTATCTTGTTATTATCGCAGGTAGAGATAGCTATTTGACCCTGTCCCTTCGTCACATCACATTGGGGTTGTAGATGAGATACTCGAGCTCGATGGTGGTGATCGAAAGGAAACCGCATATGCAACGTGTACTGTTTATCTGCTATGGAAACATCTGCCGCTCGACGATGGCCGAGTCGGTGTTTACCGAGCTCGTGCGCCGCGCTGGGCGCGAGGCGGAGTTTGCCATCGATTCCGCGGCGACCTCGACCGAGGAGATCGGCAACCCGCCACACCACAGTACCGTTGCCAAGCTACGCGAGGTCGGGATTCCCGTCGTCGCACATCGCGCACGTCAGGTACGTCGCGCGGAGTATGGCGACTGGGACCACATTGTCTATATGGACGACGAGAACGCCCGCGCCCTGTACCGAATTTTTGGGAAGGACCCCGATGGCAAGATCTCGCGCCTGCTCGATTGGACCGATCGCCCCGGCGACGTGGCCGACCCCTGGTACACCGGCAATTTCGACGCCACCTACCGCGATGTACTCGCCGGTTGCACCGCCATGCTCGAGCAGCTGTAGGCGCTCGGGCGGCGCGGGCACACGGGCCACGCCATCGGCATAAAACGAGCGTGGATTTTCTCCCACTTTGAGCGTTCGAGTGCGCTCTAAACGGGAGAAAATCCACGCTCGTTATCTCGGTGGGAGAAAATCCACACTCATGAATGTGACAAAGGGACTGTCCCTTTGTCACATCCGGGACTGGCCCTAGACCGGCTTGACCTCCAGCTTTATCCCCTCGGCGCAGGAGTCGCCCAAAACATCCGAAAGGGCCCAGGTCGCATATAGCGGCAAATAGAGAACCGCTCCGTTGCGCTCAACGTTGCCTCTCGAAAAAACAATCCCGAGCCTTACGCCATATTCAGCCGTATCAAGCACATGACCGAGCGCAGCGTGCGCGTGGTAATAGGAGCCCGATTTAACCTCGATCGGAACAGCCGTCCCATCCGGTCCGTCGACCACAAAGTCCACTTCACCGCGCTTTTTTGTCTGATAGTAGTAAAGCTGGCGATTTTGGGCAGTCAGCTGCTGGGCCACCACGTTTTCGTAAATGCCGCCCAGATTGGGCTCCTTGCTATCAAGATACGCCGCTTGGGCGACTCCAACGGGGTAGCGCGCCATCAACATGCCCGTATCCGATTGGTATAGCTTGAACTGCGATGGCCGTGCCGTCTTGAGCAGGGGCGACTTTGGCTCGGTTACGATATCGGCTTTGAGAGCAACGCCGGCATCGACAAGCCAGACAAAATCTCGCTGGTACTTCTCATAATGCGCCTTGGGGTCAATGGAATTGAGCACGAAACGCTTGTGTTCGCCCTCGAGCATAATAGGGAGCTGATCGTAGATGCTCTGCACCTGCAGGGCTCGCCCGCTTGCATACTTGGAGATATCCCGCCGGTACTGTTCGTTGAGCTCTGACTGTAGCTGACGAACAGAGGCAAGGTCGCCCTGCGTGTCAAGGAAACGCTGCACGACCTCCGGCATTCCGCCGACAACGGTATAGGTCCTGAAGTTTGCCATCATCGCGTCATGAATGTAATCAGGAATGGGCCTCTCGCTGATACACGCGTCACGTATCGTTTGGCGAGCCCCCTCGCTCACCCCGGTTGCCCAGCAAAACTCCTCAAAATCGAGCGGGAACATCCTAAGCTCGTGGACATACCCCACGGGATAGGACTTGACGCCCTTGAACTGGGTCCCGAGCATTGACCCCGAAAACGCCCAGCGGCACCTCCCGTCCTCAACAAGGAACTTTGCCATCGTCATGATGTCGGGGGCCTCTTGGACCTCATCGATAAACACGAGCGTTTTGCCTGGTGCAATCGACTTTCCCGAAAGAAGCGTCACCCTGCTGATGAAATCATCGGCATCCCGCGCCTCGAGAAGAGCATCTTTTGCCTGGCGATTTTCCATGAGGTTAAGCTCGATGTAGGTTGCATGGCTGGCTTTGCCAAATGCGCGAATCGAATAGCTTTTGCCGATCTGGCGAGAACCCGTGATGAATAAGGCCTTTTGCTCGGCAGACTTCAGCCAACGCTCCAGCTCTGCCGCTATTTTCCTGCGCAGCATAGGCTCTCCCCTCAGTGTCATCAAATGAAATGCAAAGTTTTATGCGCTTAATTATCGATGAAATGTAGGATTTTTAGAACCTAAAATCGGATGAAATGCAGAGATTTAGGATTATAAGCAAAAAGAAGGGGCAGCCCCGGCGAATGTGACAAAGGGGCTGTCCCTTTGTCACATTGCGCTCGACTACTCGTCGACGATCTCGGCAAGCCAGACGTTCAGCGTATCAACCTCGGGGCAGCAGAACTTTGCCGTGCCGGGCTCGTTGCCAGGCACGGTTCCGCCATAGCGCAGGATATCGATATAGGGAAAGCCCACATGGCAGGCCATGGCACACATCTTGCCGCGGTCGCGGTCAAAGTCGAAGACGTCGCCCGGTTTGTGACCATGGTGGCAGCGGCACGCACCCAGCTGGTCCACGCAGCTCACGCGGATACGCGGACGCTTGCCACGCGGCGCGCCGAGCGGCTTGCCCCCGCCCGCAGGCTTGGCGCCGCCCTCGCCAGCATTACTCATGGTCAATCACGTCCAGGCAGGCCTCGATGGGAAGGCCAGCCGACTTATCCTCTTGGTCGGCATTGCGCTCGATAAGCTCAGCCACCACGCGCATGGCATCGGACGTCGCGCGCTGCAGACTCCAACCCGCCATAACGCGGCCGACGAGCACCGCCGAGAACGTGTCGCCCGTGCCCGGGAAATAGACCGGGATCAGGTCGAAGGGAATCGTGAAGTACTCCCCCGCCACATGGTCGTAACCGATGACGACATTCGCACCGTCGACCACAGCGCTCGTAATGACCACCGACTTGGCGCCCAGGGCACGCACGGCATCCACAAGAGTGCGGCCCTCATCGGGCGTGATTTGCTCGGCAATGGGCGTATCGGTGAGCAGGCACGCCTCGGTGTAGTTTGGCACCGCATAGTCGGCGCACTCGAGCAGGCTGCGCATGAGACCGATCGTGGACTCGGGCACGCCGGCGTAGAGCTTGCCGTTGTCGCCCATGATGGGGTCGACGAACACCTTGGTACCCTTTTGCGCGCGACGGTGGCAGAAGTCCGAAATGATGCGCGTCTCTTCCTCGGTCACGATAAAGCCGGTAGAGATGGCGTCGAACTCAAAGCCGAGCTCCTCCCAGATGGCGAGGCTCTGGCGCACGTACTCGGTGGTGTCGTGGATGTAGAACTTGGGATAGTTGAGCGTATCGGACACAAGTGCCGTCGGCAGGTTGTGGATGCGGTAGCCCATGTGCGACAGCACCGGCAGCATGGCGGAAAGCGCGACCTTGCCGTAGCCGCACATATCGTTGATCAGCAGCAGCTGAGTGTTCTTCATGAGGGTCTCCCTTGGTTCGGGCACGGCGCAGCAGCGCCACAGTGCGACTAAGTGTAGCGCAGGGGACGTTGTGAGCGGAGTCGAGCAGCGCGAAGGGTAAATTGTTGCGGAAAGGTTACGGAAAATGATCCCTTTTCCTCCGTCCCCAAGGGATTGCATGCACCGAAACGGACCGTGGCGGAATCACAGGTTGAGGACGGACAGCGAAAACGTTCCTAAGCGAGCAAGGTGGCGTGAAAGAGGAGGGCATAGGCCTTGTGGCCATGCACGACGATTGAACGCCAGATTGCCGCTTAGGAGCGTTTGCAGCGTCGAGCAGTTACGGCGTTTGGCAAAACGCCGTAACTTAATAAGTTTGGTACCTTGACATTCATTTCTCATGCTCCTAGATTGGTTAGGCACAAAACAATTCCACTACCTAACTAAAGAAAGGAGCAACACTAATTCATGTGCGATGAACCTCTTAACCTTTGTTCGCACGAGCCCGGCGGCGACCCGTCACAGCCGGCGAATGCACCCGAAGCGGTTAGCTCAGAAGACAAGCTTGCCAAGCGCATCCTCAATGGCCTGGGCTTTTGCGGCCATTACATGCATTTTCATGGCGGAGGCGTGTCCGGCAAGGCGCCCATCATCTGCCTGCTGGCCAAGCAACCCGGCGGCGAGATGTCGCAGCAGGAACTCGGCATGCACTTTGACCTCAAGCCGGGGTCGCTTTCCGAGATCCTGTCCAAACTCGAGCTCAACGGCCTCATCGAGCGCAGCCGTAACCCCAAGGATCGACGGCAGCTCACCATTCGCCTGACCGAAACCGGCCGGGAAAACGCCCGCATCGACCAGGCAGCCCGCATTCGCTTTAGAGAGCAGGCCTTTGGTGCCCTCACCCACGACGAGCGCGAGCAGCTCGCCGAAATGCTCGAGAAAATCCGTGTAACCTGGGAGGAACTGGATGATTAAAACCCTCATGGGCAGCATCCGCGACTATATAAAAGTCACCGTTGCCACGCCGTTGCTCGTGCTTGGCGAGGTGCTCTGCGAGATGCTGATTCCATTTATCACCGCCAACCTGATCGACGCCATCAAAGATGGCACCACCGTAGCCGAGATGCTTCCCACCGCGGGCTTTTTGGTGCTCATCGCGCTGACGTCGCTTGCTTTTGGCGCCGCTGCCGGCGTCACCTGCAGCCATGCGAGTTGCGGCTTCGCTAAGAACCTGCGTCACGACCTGTTCTACAAGATCCAGACGTTCAGCTTTGCCAACATCGATGAGTTCTCGAGCTCCTCGCTCGTCACGCGCCTGACCACCGATATCAACAACGTGCAGCAGGCCTTTATGATGATCATCCGTATCGCCGTGCGCGCGCCGCTGGTATTGATCTTCGCCTTTACCATGGCATTTATCATGGGCGGCAGCGTCGCCATGGTCTACCTGGTCATCATTCCGCTGCTGGGCTTTGGGCTGTTCTTTATCATCTTTAAGGTGCGTCCCATCTTCTCGCGCGTGTTCCACAAGTACGACGCCCTTAACGAGTCCGTCGAGGAAAACGTCACCGGCATGCGCGTGGTCAAGAGCTACGTGCGCGAAGACTTTGAGAAGGAGAAGTTCGCGACCGCCGCACGCGACGTCCAGATGGACTTCACCCGCGCCGAGAAGCTGCTTGCCTTTAACAACCCCATGATGAACATCTGCGTCAACGGCGCGTTTGTCGTCATCATCTACCTGGGCTCCAAGCTCATCATCACGAGCCAGGGCACGCTGTTCGACGTGGGCCAGCTCTCCTCGATCTTTACCTATGGCTTCCAAATCCTCATGAGCCTGATGCAGCTATCGATGATCTTTGTCATGGTGACCATGGCCGACGAATCGGCGCACCGCATCACCGAGGTGCTGGCCGCCGAGCCCACGATCGCCGATCCCGCCGAGCCCGTGCTCGAGGTCGCCGATGGCTCCATCGACTTTGACCACGTGAGCTTTAAGTATTCCGCGCATGCGAAGCGCCAGGCGCTCGACGATATCGACCTGCACATTAAGAGCGGCGAGACCATCGGCATCATCGGCGGCACCGGCTCGGCCAAG
>USEF01000017.1 GCA_900553475.1 uncultured Collinsella sp.
AGCCGCCGCAACCAACGAGACCGAGACCGACGATGCTGGCAAAACCACCAGCGAGGCCGAGGAACTGACGACGAGAATAAGCCTGATCGAGCATGATCTTCCTTTCGTACATGCGACTCGCGGGCACCCTGCCCGCTTTGCTGTTTGGAAAGATACGACCCCGACCGGGCAGCACCCGCGCCAACTGCGGTTTTTTACGGGCATCTGATAGACCCTTACCGCAAGCGCAGCACGGCCTTTACAAACGAATAACAAACCCGCCGCCAAACATGGCCAGCCTTTTACACAAATAAAAACAAAGTTGCTGTGAAATAGTTCCTGCTTGGCCATCAAATGGCCCATTCTAGGAACTATTCCACCGCAACTTAGATTGGGAAACCGCGAGACCTTAAAGCTCTAATTCATTCAAACGGAGGATCGCAACAATATAGATCTTGAGCGCCTGTTTAAGCTGTTCCTCGTTGGCGCACTCGTTGGGGCCGTGCATCTGGCCGCCCCACTCGGGCAGCTCCAGGCCGGTCTCCTCGGGGCCAAACGAGACGGCGCGGGCAAAGTTGCGCGCGTACGTGCCGCCGCCCATAGCAAAGGGCTCAGCATGCTTGCCCGTAAACTCGTTATAGGTATCAATAAGCGCCTTCACGGCCGAATCGTCGGCAGACACCGAGAACGGCACCTTAGCGCGACCCAGCTGACACGTCACGCCAAAACGGCCCACGAGCGGGTCGAGCTGCTCGCGGATGGTATCGGCACTCGTGCTGTCGGGGAAGCGCACGTCGATGACCTGCTCAATATGGCCATCCGCCACGCGGATGACGCCAGCGTTGCAGGTAAGCGGGCCAAACGCCGGACTCGTCGCATCGATACCCAGGCCGCGGCCATAGGCATCCGCATGCACAAATGCCAGGAACTTGACGAACTCATGCTCGGCAGGCGTCAGCAGGCGCTCGTCGCGTGCACCAAACGCGTCCTCGGCCTCGCGCAGATACGACACGATCAGGCCGACGGCATTGATCGTTCCCTCGGGCATCGAAGCATGGCCACCGATACCGTGGGCGAAAATCTGCGCATGGCCATTATCAAGCGCCGTGATCTCCAGACGATCGGCGTTCTCGACCGGCGCCGGCAGCTCATCGGCGGCAATCGCAAGCTCGCAGATAGACTGCGACGGAATGGCGTTGCTCGCCTCGGCGCCGCTCCACGATACGATGCGGCCGCCGTCGATCTTGGGGCTCACAAACGTCGCCCCAAACTGGCCCTTCTCGGCATTGCAGACCGGGAACTCGGCATCGGGCGTAAACAAAAAGTCGGGGTCTGCGTGGTTCTCCAGATAATGGTGAACGTCGGACATGCCCACTTCCTCATCGCAGCCCAGCAGCGCGCGAAAGGTATAGCGCGGCACAATGCCGTGCTTGAGCAGGTAGGCACCGGCGTAGAGCGACAACACCGCCGGACCCTTGTCATCAATCACGCCACGGCCGAGCAGCCATCCCTCGCGACGCTCCATCGCAAACGGGTCGGTGTTCCAGCCGGGGCCGGCGGGCACCACGTCCACGTGGCAGATGGTCGCGAGCTGCTTGTCGCCGCGACCCGGGATATCGGCAATGCCCACATAGCCCTCGTCGTCGCTCGTCTGGTAGCCGAGCTTTTGCGCAATGCCGAGCGCGCAATCGAGCGCATCACGAACCGGGCGGCCAAACGGCGCGCTAGGCTCCGCATCGGCAGCAACGGCTACGGACGGATAACTCACCAGCTGCTCGATATCGGCGACGACATCCTCCCAGACCTCGTCGACATACTCAGCGACGCTCTGCTCCACCTGATTCATGGACTGCCTCCTTACCAATGAGCGACGGGTACGCCCGCCCCTCACATCAAGTACTTATATAGCGAAAAGTTTAGCAAGCTCGGCCACCGAGTGCACCACTGCATCGGCACCCGCCGCCTCGTGCTCGCCCGGCGCCGCCGCGCCCGAATAGATACCGATGCACGGTACGCCCATTGCGTGCGCGCCCTCCACATCGTTGAAGAGATCGCCGATCATCACGGCATCGCCCGCCGTCATACCGAGCTCTGCCAGGGCATCGCGGACCGAATCGGCCTTGGTCTCGCGCCCCTGCAGCGGATTCATGCCAGCCACCGCCTCAAACTGAGAAAGACCCAGCTCATGCACCATGTCGATACACTTCGCCTCCATGCGCGACGTCGCCACGGCCAAACGCTTACCCTGAGCGGCCAACCCATCCAGCAGCTCGGGGATCCCATCGAACACGGGGTACTCTTCCGGTCCCAGCTCATCAAAAAAGGCACGGTACTCGTCGGCCACCACAAGCGACTCCTCGCGGGAAAAGCCATAAAAGTCGTGAAAGCTCTTCCACAGGGGCGGCCCGATCATGCGGCGCAGGTCACCCATCTGCGCCTCCGAAAACCCGCGCGCAGCCAGCGTCTTGCGCGTCGAGGTCATCACTGCCCGGCCCGTATCTGCCACCGTGCCGTCAAAATCGAACAACACGACCGGCCGTTTGCCTATCTCCAACGCCTCCATCGGCATTCCTCTTCCCCAGTTGACGATTTCCACACCGACACTTCAAACTGTTGACTATTCAACAATTGAACCTAGTAATGTGGAACGACTCTACTATACTTGTCGCACTTTGCTCTCAGAAGGCGGCGCGCAAGCGCCCCAACGAAAGGTGCAATTATGTCTTTTGCCATCATAACCGACTCCACGTCGGACATCTCCCCCGCCCGCGCCCAAGAGCTCGGCATTTACGTGATTCCGCTGCATGTGATTATCGAGGGCGAGGACCTGCTCGACCAGGTGCAGATTACCGCCCAGGAGTACGTCGCGCGCATGGCCGGTTCCGAGCAACTGCCGCACACCTCGCAGCCGAGCGCCGGCGAGTTCAAGGCACTCTTTGACCGCGTGCTCGCCGACGGCCACGACAGCGCCATCTTTATCTCGCTGTGCAGCGAGTGGTCCGCCTGCTATGCCAACGCCAACCTGACGGCCGAAACACACGAGCTCGACGTCCGCTGCATCGACTCGCGCACCGGCTCGGGTGCCGAGGGCCTGCTGGTGGAGTACGCGTTGGCCATGCGCGAGGACGGCCACAGCCTGGACGAGACCGAGGCGCAGATCCGCGCGACGCTGCCCGACGCCCACCTGCTGCTGATTCCCCGCACGCTCGAGAACCTCGTTAAGAACGGCCGCGCACCTAAACTCGTCGGCCAGCTCACCCAGATGCTCAACATTCGCCTGGCCGTTTCACCGGAGTGGAAATCGGGCGAGATCAAGGCCATCAAAAAGGGCCGCGGCGCCAAGCGCATCGTCGCCAACACCATAGCCGATTGCCTCGCATTTTTGGCCGAGCACCCGGGCTCCAGCGTGCGCGTGCTCACGACCGGCGCCGCCGAGGAGCAGGAACTCGTCAACCAAGCGCTCGCGGGCCAAGACTACGTAGACGCCGGCACCGGCCCCATCGGCTGCACCATCGCCACCCATGTAGGCGTCGACGCCATCGCCATCAGCTACTGCCCCCGCTACCAACCTGCCAAATAGGGACAGGTTTATTTTGGCAGGTTTTATCTGGGCAAACGTCCAGCGCCAACAAATACCAGCCTGACAAGATCGGGCAGGCAGGAGCTATCGAACAACCAAGGTACAGCCAGCCGTAGCAAAGCCATCATGCCGGTGCACCCCAACTCAAGGCGCGCCGGCATCCCTTTAGGAATTGCGGTGGGAAAGGGGCCGAATAGTCGAAAGACAGCGAACCGCCGAATGCCGCTCACGGAGCGGCACCCCACTATCACCGAACCAAAATCAAAGTCGAGTATCTCAAATAGCCGAAATGGCGTACCCTCATCCCAATGAACGCAGACAAGAATGGCATTCAAATGAGCAACGCCGTGCATCAATACGCCCTTTTCGGGAACGCCTTATTCAAACTCAATAAAACGGTTGTCCACGCTTCGGATCCGCGTAAGCAAATCGTCATCTGTAGCAACGGTCCAGACATCCGTTACGCGACACTCGAAGAATGGGACAAAGCCGGCAAATCTTTCGACGAACATGCACAGACCGAGGGCATCGTTACCAGCGCGAGCCCAGCGCGCGACAAACTCGAGCTCTTTCGCAATCTATTTTCCGGTCGCAAAGATGTGCACGCTCACGGGTATCGCAGAAAAGACGGGGGCATCGGCTATACACCCGCCTGCGCAAATGAGTGGAGGCCAGGCATTTGTCCCAAAGCAAACCATCAGAGAATTAAATGCGCTGAATGTCGCAGCCGCACATTCCTTGAGCTGAACGATGCCGCCATTATCGCCCATTTCAAAGGCAGCGACGACAGGCTCCGGGACGTCATAGGTCAATATGTTCTCGACAAAGACTGCAACACGAATGTCCTTGTCATCGATTTTGACAAAGCCGACTGGAAAGAAGCGGCAAACGCTATCAGGCTTGTCGCAAAGAAGCATGGAATCGATGCAGCGATTGAGCGATCGAGGTCAGGCAACGGCGCGCATATCTGGTTTTTCTTTCTCGAATCTGTGAGCGCAAAGACCGCGCGGGATTTTGGGAGCTGCCTTATCATCGAAGCGGCGGCGCTCAACAAGTCAATCACCTTCGAAACCTTTGACCGAATGCTACCCGCGCAGTCCACCATTCCTGAGGGCGGCTTTGGAAATCTCATTGCGCTGCCTTTTCAGGGAAAAGCGCAGCGGAAAGGAAACAGCGTATTTGTTGACGAACGATTCGAGCCCTTTCCCGACCAATGGCTTTACCTTTCGCAAATCCAACTAATCTCGCGTGCGACGGTGGATCGTCTGATCGAGGACACCGAAAACAAACCGCTTGGAATAGCAACAGCTGCAGCGACAAACAAAACCAGGCGCAATGTCCAAAAGCCACGAAAGCGGCTCCCGCTCACGCCACGAGACTTCCCCTCGAACCTGCCCGTCACAAAGCCGATATGCTCTACATCCCCGAAAAGTCTCTGAGCCCGGCAGCTCAAATGGAAGTCCGCAGGCTTGCGACATTTGCCAACCCGGAGTTCTTCCGTGCGCAATCTATGCATCAATCAGTATTCGGCAAACCGCGACTCATAGACCTCAGCGAACTTAGAGATGGCCGCGTCGCGATTCCCAGAGGCTGCAAAGCCCAACTTGAGCAGCTGATTCAAGAAGCCCACGTTACTGCCCATTATTCAGACGAACGTAGCACGGGCAATCCAATTGAGATGGCATTCAAAGGGACCCTTCATCCCGAACAGCAAATTGCCGCCGACCAGATGCTTGAATACGAAGACGGAATCATGTCTGCACCAACGGGCTTCGGTAAAACCGTCGTCGGAGCTTATCTTATTGCCGCCGTTGGTCTTCCGGCGCTCGTCATTGTTCCAAAGACCGCGCTCATAGCCCAATGGAAATCGCAGCTCGAACGATTTCTCGACATTACGGACACCAGAGAGCCGGTCCGAACGCCAAAAGGACGAATCAGCAAAAAGCAACCTCCCCTTATTGGACAAATCGGAGGGGGCAAAACCGCCGTCAGCGGCCTTATCGACGTCGCTTCCTTTCAGTCGCTATCTGGCAAAGACTCCCAAACCGGGGAGCCGATAGTTAAGGACCTTGTTTGTAATTACGGCCTCATTATCTGCGACGAATGCCACCATGCTGCCGCGCCTCAGCTCGAGCTCGTCCTCAAGTCCGCTCCAGCCAAATATGTATATGGCCTTTCCGCGACACCCGAGCGCTCCGACGGACTCACACGCGCGCTCTCGATGCTCTGCGGCCCGCTTCGCTATGCCATCGATCCAAAAACGCAGGCAATTCAGCAGGGCATCCAGCGCATCGTGCGACCGAGATTTACCGGCATTCGGCTATCTGCCTACGAGCCGGGTGCAAGCTTCAATCAGATTCTTGATCTGCTGTGTGCACATGCGGCAAGAAACGAATTGATTGTCGATGACGCCCTCGAAGCAGCGTCAAACGGTCGGCATCCGCTCATACTATCCAAAAGGAAAAAGCATGCTGAGGAACTGTTCAGGCTGCTTAATGATCGCAGACACGAACCCATACTCTTAACCGGAGAAATCGGTGCCAAAGAAAGAAAAACGATACTGAACAGTCTTCCCGGCCTTGAGCATGAACATCGAATCATCGTCGCCACCGAAAGCCTTCTGAGCGAGGGCTTCGATCTGTCCTACCTTGACACCCTATTCATTGCCACGCCGATATCTTGGGACGGCAGTGTAACGCAGCAGGCGGGCAGACTGCACAGAAGCCACGAGGGCAAGCAACAGATTGAGATATTCGACTACATTGACCTGTCGATACCCATGCTCGCTCGCATGTACCAGAAGAGACTCAAGACGTACGCCAAGCTGGGCTACGAAATTTATTCAGCAGAGGACAGTGAGCAACCCGATTACAACATTCTCATAGAGCCAGCAAACGCTATTGAGGCATTAATTAAAGACATCACCGGTGCCACAAAGAGCGCCTTCATAGCCGCATCCTACGCATCCGCCGCATGCCTCGCGAAACTCACCGCCACACTCGCAGGCGCAGCCGCCCGTGGGATTACCCTTGAGATTTATGTTGCCTCAACTCCGCGCGATGACGCGAAAGCGATTTTTGCCGAGATGAACGTCGACTATTCCGTCAAGGCCAAAGGGCGGCTTTGCGCGGCCGTGATTGACGAGGAAACTGTCTGGTACGGGACTATTCCGCTGCTGGCATTCCCCAAGAAAGAAGACTGCAGCATTCGTTTCAAAAGCAATGAAGTCGCCGCTGAGTTTTTGAGCGAAATCCAGCAACGAGGAGAACCGGGGGCCGCAGCAACGAACGTGGCGCCCCTATCAGTTGCGGTGGAATAGGGTCTGCTCCTGGCCAATCAGCCGCCAATCAATCCCTATTCCACCGCAACTTGGAAATCGGCGATCAGCCCAGCGGACCCTGAAAAAGCTCCTGATGAGTGCCCATTCGCACCAGCCTGATCACTGGGTTAGTCTTATGGGGCAGATATAGAACGACCACATCGACCAAGCCATCGGATAGGTGGAAATCAATGTGGCCGTTGTAGTTTCCGCCCGGGTTTGAGAGCTCGTGGGCGCCGTACTCCGCTGGAAGCGACCCATGGGCCACAAGCTCTGCAACCGCCGCTTTAAACTCGCTCTTTAGCTGCGGATGGATGCGCATCGTCCGTTTGTAATCCACCTTAAACTGAGCCTCGACTTTAATCTCAAACATCGCTAGCCCTCATCGAGGAACGATATAAGCTCATCAGCGTCGTTGAATGACGGGCTATCGTCCGGCAAAATCCCCAACTCATGAGCTTCGGCGATTACCATGGCACGCCTCGTCGCCTCGTTGGGCACTTCCGCCCTTCCTACAATCTCAAAAGGAATCTTTCGCTGATTTACCAGCTGCCGAACGGCAAGATTGAGATAGGAATTGAGGCTGAGGCCGACCGAATCCAAGAACTCAGTCGCCTGCTCCTTGAGCCCCTCTTCGATGCGAACCGTCGTAGGCTTAACCGTTGCAGTAGACATACGCAACCTCCTCGCTCTCGTCTTTTGCATCAGTATACCAAATTTAAATGGCAAACTGCCGTTAGATAGCATCAGATTGCCATACATATTCATCTCGCGGTGGGCACGATTGCTCTACATCAGCCCACTCAGGGCAATGTCGACGGCTTCGTTGAGGTCGTCGGTGATGTGTACGAGCTCGGGATCGAGCGGGCTGATCATACCGGCGTCCATCACCGGACCGTTGAGCCAGTCGAATAGCCCCTGCCAGTACTCGCTGCCCACCAGCACGAGCGGCATGCGCTTGACCTTGTGCGTCTGCACCAGCGTGAGCACCTCGAACATCTCGTCGAGCGTGCCAAACCCGCCGGGAAACACAATAGCGCCCGAGCTGTATTTGACGAACATGGTCTTGCGCACAAAGAAGTAGCGGAAGTCCATACCGAGGTTCACGTATTTGTTGAGCCCCTGCTCGTGCGGCAATTCAATGCCCAGGCCAACTGACTTACCGTTGACACTCGCCGCTCCCCTGTTGGCCGCTTCCATGATGCCGGGGCCGCCACCGGTGATGACCGCCACGCCACGTTGCGCGATCTTGCGCCCGACGGCACGCGCTGCTTTGTAGAGCGGATCAGTCTTGGGCGTGCGGGCGCTACCGAAGATGGTCACCGCAGGTCCGAGCTCGGCAAGCGCGCCAAAGCCGTCGACAAACTCGGCCTGGATGCGCAGCACGCGCCACGGATCGGCATGCAGCCAGTCGGTCGACTCCTCGGGCGCCAGCAGGTTGGCGTAGGTGTTGTCCTTAGGAATCATGGGGCCGCGCATGACCACGGGACCACGGCGGTACGTCTCGTCGTAGGCAAGCTCGCCCTCGTCATTCTCGTTCTTAATCATGGGTGCTCCTATCGAGAAAAAGAAAAACGGGCGGGGTCGACGCCATGCGCCAAACACCCGCCCGAACATCAACTATTCGGTATGGTACCCACGATGTATCAAGTGCTTGCAAGCTATCGGTCAGCGGTCGCGCAGCCAGCGTCAGAGAATGTGACGAGCGGCTGCCGCTCAGCCTTTGCCGTTGCCCACGCTCCGCAAGCGTGTCTGTCGCCCTTAGTAATCCACCGCAGCAGGACTGTTCATCCAGTCGCTCACGAACGCACCGTAGCGACCCTCGATAATGGCCTGACGGGCACGCTGCATAAGGTTGAGCAGGTAGTAGATGTTGTGCATCGACAGCAGAATGCCGCCGAGCATCTCCTTCTGCGTGACCATGTGACGGATGAGCGCACGGCTGTAACCGCCCGTGCACACCGGGCAGGTGCAGGTGGGATCGACGGGGCCGTCGTCATGCGCAAAGCGGGCGTTGCGGAAGTTAAGGCGACCTTCACTGGAGAATGCCGTGCCCATGCGGCCGGTGCGCGTCGGCAGCACGCAGTCGAACATATCGATGCCCACGCCCACACCGCGCACGAGGGTGGTGGGGTTGCCGACGCCCATCAGGTAGCGCGGCTTGTGCTTGGGCATGTACTCGCTTACGAGCGGTGCCAGGGTCTCGAACATGGTCTCGTGGTCCTCGCCCACCGAGTAGCCGCCGATGCCGTAACCGGGGAAGTCGCCGCACTCCTCCAGATGGCGCAGCGAGCGCAGGCGCAGATCTAGGTGCATGCCGCCCTGGACGATACCAAAGAGCGCCTGGTCGTCGCGGGTATGCGCCTTATAGCAGCGCTCGGCCCACATGCTCGACAGCTCAACGGCGCGCTCAACGTAGGCGCGCGTGGCGGGATAGCCCGGGCACTGGTCCAGCTGCATGCAGATGTCGGAGCCGAGTTTCATGGCGATTTCCATGTTGTCCTCGGGCGTCCAGAACACGTGGCGGCCGTCGTAATCGTTGACGATAAAGCGCACGCCCTCATCGGTGAGCTTGACCGCGTCGTTGTGGCTGAACACCTGGAAACCGCCCGAGTCGGTGAGGATAGGGCCGTGCCAGTTCATAAACTTGTGCAGGCCGCCCAGCTCGGCGATGGTATCCTCGCCGGGACGCATGGACAGGTGATAGGTATTGGCAAGCACGATCTGGGCACCGAGCTGCTTGACGGTCTCGGTAGGAATACCCTTGACGTTTGCCTTGGTGCCCACGGGCATAAAGATTGGCGTCTCGATGTCGCCGTGCGGGGTGTGCAGTACGCCGGCGCGCGCGTGCGTCGTCGGGTCCTCGGCGATCAGGTCGAATTTAAAAAGGCTCTGGTCCATAAACTGGAACTCCTTGGTTGCGGTTCATACGCAAACCATTATACGGGCAACCCGCAAGAAGCACCGACTCGACAGAAACTGATGCATTAAACGACTAGTCGTCGGGGACACTCTTTGACGTGTCGCCTGACGCCGCGACCGTGAGGCCTCTGGCATGTGTGAGCTATTTGCCAGGTCCTTGTAACGTTTACGCCCGCGGAGTCTTATTTGAGCTCCCTTTGGGTACGTTGGAATCGGATACACGTTCGATTCCAACAAGCCCGAAGGGAGCTTTTCTATGTTTAAACTGATTGCATCCGATATGGACGGCACACTGCTTGACGAAAACGGCCAGGTGCCTCCCGAGACCTACGAACTGATTCTGGCGCTACACGAGCATGGCGTGCATTTCGCTGCATCGTCAGGTCGTCGCTACGATCGCCTGTGCGAGTTCTTTGCGCCCGTTCGCGACAAGATGGACTTTGTCGCCGCTAACGGCGCCCAAGTCTACGCCGACGGTAAGATGGTGGACCGTGAGGTGTATTCCCACCTGGCGATTCGAAGGCTCGCCCAAGCCGTCAGGACGTTTCCCAATCTGCATCTTGCGCTCTTTGACCGAACCAAGTCCTTCCTGCTCGATGACGAGTGCAAGTTCGTGCGTGAGGTCGATAAGGACCTTCCCAATGCCGAGCGCATTTGGGAGCTGCCCGATCCCAGCGTAAATATCATCAAGGCGAGTATCTTTTGCGATGACTGTGCCGTTATGGACAGTGCCTACGTACTGCAGCGCGAGCTTGGCCAGCTCTTTACCTTTGCGCCTTCTGGAAACGCATGGATCGATGCCATGCAGCCCGGTGTGTCGAAAGCCTCGGGAATCGAGCAGCTCATGGAGCACTATGGCGTCGAACGCGACGAGGTCATGGCGTTTGGCGACTCGATGAACGACTACGAGATCATTCGCTATGTCGGCACGGGCTGCGCGATGGAAAACGCGCGTCCCGCGCTCAAGGCGGTGGCCGATCGCGTGGTGGGTTGTAATCGCGACCACGCCGTCCAGCAGGAGCTCCGTCGCGTGCTGGAGAGTC
The DNA here is from genome assembly GCA_900553475.1 of uncultured Collinsella sp. Taxonomy (GTDB): domain Bacteria; phylum Actinomycetota; class Coriobacteriia; order Coriobacteriales; family Coriobacteriaceae; genus Collinsella. The sequence continues at coordinate 10,844 of USEF01000017.1, forward strand.
TCGCTTAATCCGGCAGATGGGGACGTTCCTTTTCTGCCGGCAGTGGGGGACAGTCCTTGCAGCTTTTTCGCGAAGACTGTCCCCAACGACTAGTCGTTTAAGAACGTCCCCAATGACTATAAGAACGTCCCCAATGATTGATCAATGACTAGGCGAGGGCGGCCATGATGGTGCGGGCGACGCCGTCGTGGTCGTTGTCGTATTCGGTGATGGCGTCGGCGGCCTCGCGATCTTCAGGCTCGGCGTTGATCATGGCCACGCCATGGCCCGCTGCCTGCAGCATGGGGATGTCGTTGATGTTGTCGCCGAAGGCCCAGGCGTCGGCGAGACGCTCGCCCAGGTGCTCGCATAGCCACGTGAGGGCCGTTCCCTTGGTGGCACCCTCACCCATGACCTCGATATTCATGGCGTACGAACGCGTGACCTCAATGCCTCCGAGCGTGTCGAGCTCTGCTGCGATGGCGCCGCGATCGGCCGGGTCGTGCCAGTACATGGCGATGCGTTCGAGCGTCTCGACCTCGTCGATCTTGCTGTCGATATCCATGTCGATCGGTGTTCGTGTGCGCTTGAGCGAAGCCGCGATGTGGGGGTCGCCGCCACAGAACTCATCCAGACGCCCGTATAGCGAGCGGGGGAGGAAGCACTGCCCATCCGCGAAGATATCGAAGGTCACATCGTGGCCGGCGGCAATGCGATGGATGCGGTGGGCAATGCCACGGTCGAGCGGACGGCTCAAGATGCACGTGGCGCGCGAGGCGTCGGTGGGCGTATCCTCGTCGAGCTGCCAGACGCTGGCGCCGTTGGCACAGACCGCGTAGTGCACGGCGGGATGGGCGAGAATGGGCTCAAAGATGCCCGACAGTGGACGTCCCGTGCAGGGAACAAACTCGATGCCACGACGTGCGAGCTCGTCGAGCATTGCCCAGGTGGCATCGCTCATCTGCTTATCGCTCGTCAGCAGCGTCCCATCCATATCGGAAAACACAATCATTCGTTGCGATCCTTTCTACTGGCATAAAAAGCGTGGCCGAGGGCTTGGGTCCCTGACCACGCTCGAGTTCTATAACGGTCCGCGTCCTAGCGGTCGGCGAGCGGCTTGTACTCCAGCGGCTCGATCACCGGACGATAGGCGGGGCGGATGATGCGGTGCGCGCAGAAGAGCTCTTCCATGCGGTGCGCCGACCAGCCGGCCATGCGGGCGACGGCGAACAGCGGTGTAAAGAGCGTCTCGGGCACGCCGAGCATTTTGTAAATAAAGCCCGTGTACAGGTCGATGTTGGCGCAGATGGGCTTGGTCATGCCGTGGTCGCGCATCACCTGCGGGGCCAGGCGCTCGATGCGCTCGATGAGCGCGAACTCCTCGCCCAAGTCCTTCTTGGCGGCAAGCGAGCGCGCGTAACGGCGGCAGACCTCGGCGCGCGGGTCGCTCAGCGTATAGACGGCGTGGCCCATGCCGTAGATGAGGCCGGTGCCGTCGAAGGCCTGCTTGTCGAGGATCTTGCCCAGGTAGGCCGCGACCTCGTCCTCGTCCTCCCAATTGGAGACATGCGCACGGATGTCCTCGTGCATGGACACGACCTTGGCGTTGGCGCCGCCGTGGCGCGGACCCTTGAGCGAGCCGATAGCCGCGGCGTAGGCGGAATACGGGTCGGTGGCCGATGAGGACAGCACGCGGCAGGCGAACGTGGAGTTGTTGCCGCCGCCGTGCTCGGCATGCAGCATGAGCATCACGTCGAGCAGCATGGCTTCGTCGCGGGTGAATGCCATGCCGCCGCGCAACACCTGCAGGATGGTCTCAGCGGTGGAGAGGCCGGGTGTGGGGTGCGGCACATGAACCTCGGAGCCGCGGCGCTTGGCGACCGAGGCCATATGCGCGAAGGCGGCGATGCGGGGGAGACGGGCGAGCATGGAGATGGCGACGTCGATTTCGTGCTCGGGTGTAATGGCGTCGGGCTCGGCGTCGAAGGCGTAGAGCAGCAGCACGGCGCGCTGAAGCACATTCATGATGCTCGACGACACCGTGGTCATGGGGAACTCACGGACATATTCGTCGCTCAGGTGCCTAAAAGCACCCAGGCGCTCGCAAAAGCCGTCGAGCTCTTCCTTGTTGGGCAGCGAACCCGTGATAAGCAGATAGGCGACTTCCTCGTAGCCGTAGCGGTTCTCGGCCTGGGCGTTGTTGACCAGATCCTCGATGCTGTAGCCACGAAGCTTGAGCTTGCCCTGATCGGGCACGACTTTGCCGTCGACCTTGTTGTAGCCGTGCACGTCCGAGATGCGGGTAAGGCCCGCGACCACGCCCGAGCCGTCGGCATTGCGCAGGCCGCGCTTGACGTTGTGCTCTACGAACAGGTCCTCGTCGTACGGGGCGGTCGGCAGGCCGTGGTAGAGGCTTTCGCTCTCAGACGAAATCTGGCGGCTTGCTTCGTAATCCAGAACCAGGCGGCTCAGGTGATCGTCGAAGCGGTAGTAGATTTTCTTGGCGTCGTAGGCCATGCGCGCTCCTCTCCGGTCCGCTTTGGGGCCGCGCGCTTGGACGATATGACGTCAAGCTGCCCCGAGCGGCTCGTTCGCTACAGGCGGTACATAAAGTTGAAGACGTCCTCGCGCTGGATGGACACGTTGACGCCCGAAAGCTCGCCGGCCTCGGCCAGCGCCTTCTGCAGCTCGGCGAAGTCGAGCTTGGACTCGGCGGTGTCGGCCAGCATGGTCATGGTGAAGATGTCCTCGATAATGGACTGCGTGATGTCGCGGATGTCGACGTTGGCCTCGCCCAGGACACGGGTGACGCCGGCGACGATGCCGGGGCGGTTCTTGCCAAGGACGGTGATGACGATACGGGAGGACGAGATCTCGGCCATGGGAAACCCTTTCGCGTGGTTGCGGCGCGCGCGGGCGCTCCGCTACGGTACAGTGTTCATCATTGTACCTGTCTGGCGCCAAAAGGGGTGCGCTTACTGCGGCGTTACACGTCTGCAACATGGGAGAAGGGGCAACAGGGTGCGTGTCCGCTGCGGTTGGCCACGCCGTGTTGCACAAAGACCGTGAACCTTTTGTGGGATGCGCGACGCCGTGGTACCATAGCCAAGTTTGTTGTCTTGGTCGGAAACCAAGACGCCTTATGCGCTGATCGGTAACCAGCGCCTGACCAATAAGGAGTCCTACCATGAAGCAGGGTATCCATCCCCAGTATGTCGAGTGCACGGTGACGTGCTCCTGCGGCAACACCTTCAAGACGCACGCTACCGTGTCTGAGATGAAGGTCGAGCTTTGCAACGAGTGCCACCCGTTCTACACCGGCCAGCAGAAGTTCGTCGACACCGGTGGACGCGTCCAGCGCTTCGCCGACAAGTTCGGTGGCGCCGCTGCCGCCCAGCTCAAGAAGGCTGAGGAGGCCAAGGCTGCCAAGGCTGCCAAGGCTGCTGAGGCCGAGGCCGCTCGCAAGGCCGCCGCTGAGGCCAAGGCTGCCGAGAAGGCTAAGCGTGCTGCTAAGTTTGCCGAGGAGGCTGCCAAGCAGGCCGCCGAGGCTCCCGCAGAGGCTCCCGTCGAGGAGGCCGCTGCCGAGGCCGAGACCACCGAGGCTGCTGAGTAAATAGCTCGCCGCGGAATCACTCGCATTCATGGCATAAGGGCCGTGCATCCGTTTGGGTGCGCGGTCCTTTTCTTTTTATTGGTGCAAACCAACCTGCCCCCATTGCACCAAATGGCAGAGAGGCGGCGTTTGCCCAGATAAAACCTGCCAAAATTAACCTGTCCCATTGTGGCAGGTTGGTCGTAGTTATTACGTGGCGGTCGAGGTCGACCGTATAGGCCGCGCCTTGTTTGGCTAAAGTACAATCATCTGTGTTTAACTCGCCCGCAACTGCACGACGTGGGCGATGGCCAAAAAGGAAAACCACATGGGATTCATGTCAAAGCTGCTGTCCTTTGGATCCGATAAGGACCTTAAGCGCTACTACAAGATCGTCGACCAGATCAACGGTCTTGAGCCCCAGTTTGAGAAGATGACCGAGGAGGAGCTCCGCGGCCAGACCGATAAGTTCCGCGAGCGTTACGCCAACGGCGAGTCGCTCGACGACATGCTCCCCGAGGCCTTTGCCACCGTGCGTGAGGCTTCCAAGCGCACCATGGGTATGCGCCACTTTGACGTGCAGCTCATTGGCGCCATGGCACTGCACGAGGGCCACATCGCCGAGATGAAGACCGGCGAAGGTAAGACCCTCGTCTCCACGTTGGCCGGCTATCTCAACGCTATCGCCGGCAAGGGCGTGCATGTCGTTACCGTCAACGATTACCTGGCAAAGCGCGACTCCGAGTGGATGGGCCGCATCTACAAGTACCTGGGCATGACCGTCGGTCTGCTCCAGAACAATATGCCGCTCGAGCTCAAGCGTCCGGCCTACCAGGCAGACGTCACCTACGGCACCAACTCCGAGTTCGGTTTCGACTACCTGCGCGACAACATGGTCACCCGCCCCGAGCAGCGCGTACAGCGTGGCCACCATTACGCCATCGTCGACGAGGTCGACTCCATCCTGATCGACGAGGCCAGAACGCCGCTCATCATCTCGGGCGCCGGCACCAAGTCCGCCAGTACCTACAAGGACTTCGCGCGTGCCGTGCGTGGCCTTGAGCGCGGCGAGGACGTGTCGCACGACATGCTCACCGCCACCGAGGACGTGGAGCCCACGGGCGACTACGTCATGGACGAGGCCAAGCACACCATTGCCGCCACCGAGCGCGGCCTTAAGAAAATCGAGCGCCGCCTGGGTATCGATGACATCTATGCCGATCTCTCCGGCCAGCTGGTCAACCACCTGCAGCAGGCGCTGAAGGCCCAGTACATGTTCCACCGCGATAAGCAGTACGTGGTCACCAACGGCGAGGTCAAGATCGTCGACGAGTTCACCGGCCGCATTATGGAAGGCCGCCGTTACTCCGAGGGCCTGCACCAGGCCATCGAGGCCAAAGAGGGCGTGCTCGTACGCGAGGAGAACCAGACCCTGGCCACCATCACCCTGCAGAACTACTTCCGTCTGTATGACAAGCTCTCCGGCATGACCGGCACGGCACTTACCGAGGATGCCGAGTTCCGCGAGATCTACAAGCTGCCCGTCGAGGTCATCCCCCCTAACAAGCCCGTGCAGCGCGTGGACCACGAGGACCTGGTGTACCGCACCATTCAGGCCAAGTACAACGCCGTCGCCGACGATGTCGAGCAGCGTCACGCCAAGGGCCAGCCGGTCTTGGTGGGCACCGTCTCCATCGAGAGCTCCGAGAAACTCTCGGCCGCCCTTACCAAGCGCGGCATCGCACACGAGGTCCTCAACGCCAAGCACCATGAACGCGAGGCCCACATCGTGGCCCAGGCAGGACGCTACGGCGCCGTGACCATTGCCACCAACATGGCCG
>USEF01000018.1 GCA_900553475.1 uncultured Collinsella sp.
GCCGCCACGCTGGGCTCCCTCATGATGTGGACCTCCGCTCCCATCAAGGTCTTCTTCACCGAGATCCCCAAGGGCGTCTTTGGTAGCAAAATCGTCGAGCTCAACGAGCACGGCATTCCTGCCCGCGCTGCCTGGCTGCAGTTCGCCATCGTCGTCCCCATCCTGATCATCCCGGCCCTGGGCTCCGGTAACCTCGACGACCTGCTCATGATCGTCACCAACATGACGGCTGCCACCGCTCTGCTCCCACCGCTGCTGATTTTGCTTGCCTACTTTATGCTGCGCAAGAACTTTGACGCCGCTCCCCGTGGCTTCCGCATGGGTTCGCGCAGCTTTGGCCTGGTCGTTGCCGCATTCCTGCTTGTGGTCTTCTGCTTCGTGCTTATCTGCGGCACCATTCCGCTCGATCAGCCGCTGTGGCTGACGCTGGTCTACAACGTTGGCGGCGTGGTTGTCTTCTTGGGCCTTGCCGTGATGTGGTACAACCGCTACATCAACCGCCTGCGCGAGACCGATCCCGAGGCCGCCGAGAACGAGCTTCGCCCTTCCGTCCTCGATATGATGGAGTAGCGGCTAGGATTAATCTACGGCTGTGGAATAAATCGATTCCCTTTCCTAAGGAGGGGCCTTACGAGGCCCCTCCTTTTGTGTTTTGGGGCATGGTCTTGGCCCCCGTGGTCAAAATATGCCAAATATGAGTACTGTTGCAAAAGAAGTGCCATATTTTTCGGCCTGCTCTGAGCGAAAATGGGCTCAAAATCGATTTATCTAACTCCCTTTAAAGGGCGTTTGACGGCTTTCAACCTCTTCGAATCGCTCAAGCTAGGCAATTTGCTCTCGATTTTGCTGCTACTAAATTTGTGACAGTACTCATATTTGCCACTTTTTGACCACGGGGTATCCGGAGGGGCCCTCGATAAACATCTAACGCTACAATAACTACCACGTGGCTGGGTTTGCCGGCCGAATGTGTGATGTCGTGGGAGGGGACATGGTCGAGTTTACAAAGACGATTAAAGATCCGTTGGGACTACACGCCCGCCCGGTTGCGCTGCTCTATGACATCATTGCCAAGCACCGTAGCGACGTGTCGGTCAGCATCCGCCATACCGACGGTCGCGATGTCATGGGCCTCATGGCTCTCTACGGCGAGTGCGGCGAGGACATCATCTTTCGCGTTTCGGGCGTAGACGAGGCTTCCTGCGTTACGTCGATCAGAAACCTCTCGCTCTAATCTCAACAATGCAACAAAGGGGACAGTCCCCTTTGTTGCATAAATTGGTATGACAAGGCACCGCAAAGAGATGGTCTTTGCGGTGCCTCTTTTGTTTCGTATAGGAAACTTTTTCGAAATCTGAATGGGGACCCTTTCCAAAAAGTTAACCACGTGTTAGTTTACTAAAGCGAACATAGACGTGGTTAACTTTTATCGCGTCGATGTTGAGGACGAACTGACGTTAGGAGCCACTCATGTCTTGCGGACCGCAGATGCCGGCCATGCCGCTTTCGATGGTAAAAGCGGGCGAAACCGTGCGCGTGTCTCGTGTAAAGGGCAATGAGGACATGAAGCACCACCTCAAGGACCTCGGCTTTGTCGAGGGCAGCGAAATCCACGTGGTGAGCTCGAGTGGCGCCAATATCATCGTCACGGTGCTGGGCGCACGCTTTGGCATCGATTCCAAGGTTGCCATGCACATCATGACCGTCGGTTAGTCCGCAGCATTTCATAAAAACCGAAAGGGGGACAAGAGGATGAAGACGTTGGGTGACGTTAAGGTGGGCGAGAGCTCTACCATCGTCAAGCTTCACGGTGAGGGTGCGCTTCGCCGTCACCTTATGGACCTGGGGCTCATCAAGGGCACTTCGTTCAAGGTCGTGAAGGTTGCACCGCTCGGTGATCCGGTCGAGATCAACGTGCGCGGCTACGAGCTTTCCATCCGCAAGGAGGAGGCTGCCGTCGTCGAGGTCCAGTAAGGGCTCGCGGCGCATATATCTGCAGATAAAGTTAGGTTTTTCTAACTTAATGCAGCATCTTTGAAGCACATTATCCAGCCTGCGCGGAGAAAGCAGCGCGGGCACACAAGGAAGAAGGATTGAATGGCGGATTCTCAGATCCATGCCGCGCTGGCGGGTAACCCCAACTGCGGCAAGACCACGCTTTTCAACCTGATCACCGGCGCCAACGGCTACGTTGGCAACTGGCCCGGCGTCACGGTTGAGAAAAAGGAAGCCAAGCTCCTAAGCGACAAGAACGTTACCATCACGGACCTCCCTGGCATCTACTCGCTTTCCCCCTACAGCCCCGAGGAGCAATGCTCGCGCGATTACCTCATGAGCGGCGAGCCCGATGTCGTCGTCCAAGTCGTCGATGCCACCAACCTCGAGCGTAACCTGTACCTGGCGCTTCAGGTTATCGAGACTGGCCTGCCCGTGGTCGTTGCCCTCAACATGGCCGACCTGGTCGAGAAGAACGGCGATAAGATCGACACGGACAAGCTCTCCAAGAAGCTCGGTTGTCCGGTCATGATGATCTCGGCCCTTAAGAACAAGGGCATCAAGGAGCTGTTCGAGCAGGTCAAGAAGTCCGCTGCTTCCAAGGGCCAGGTGCCGGAGCACAAGTTCGATTCCTCCATCGAGGACGTTCTGGACCACATCGAGAACAATCTGCCGGCGAGCGTTCCCGCCAACAAGCGCCGCTACTACGCTGTCAAGCTGTTCGAGCGCGATGCGGACGCCTGCAAGCTCATCAACCTCACCAAGGAGAAGGCCGCTCGCGTCGAAGGTCTGGTCGCTCAGTGCGAGCAGGACTGCGACGATGACGCCGAGTCCATCATCACCGGCGAGCGTTACGGCGTGATTGCCCACATCATTGACGAGTGCCTCACCAAGGCTCCGGCAAAGATGAGCACCTCCGAGAAGATCGACCGCGTGGTTACCAACCGTATCCTGGGCCTGCCGATCTTTGTGGTCATCATGTTCTGCGTGTACTACATCGCCGTTTCTACCTTGGGCGGCACGGTGACCGACTTCACCAACGACCAGCTCTTCGGTACCGACGGTTGGTACGTGCTCGGTCAGGGCCGCGACGCCTACGACGCGGCCGTCGAGGCTGCGGGCGACAATGCCGACTCGGTCGACCCGGCACAGTACGGCCCCTATGTTCCTGGTATTACCACCATGGTCCACGACGCCCTTGTGGCGGGCGGCACCGAGGACAAGGTCAGCAATGAGGGAAAAAAGAAGGTCGATTCGCTGGTCTGCGACGGCATCGTCGGCGGCCTGGGCGCCATCTTCGGCTTTGTCCCGCAGATGTTCCTGCTCTTTGTGATGCTGTCCTTCCTGGAGGACTGCGGCTATATGGCCCGCGTCGCCTTCATCATGGACCGCGTGTTCCGTCGCTTTGGCCTGTCCGGTAAGTCCTTTATTCCTATGCTCGTGTCTTCGGGCTGCGGTGTCCCCGGCGTCATGGCTACCAAGACCATCGAGAACGAGAAGGATCGCCGTATGACGGTCATGACCACCACGTTTATTCCCTGCGGCGCTAAGCTGCCGATTATCGCCCTGCTCATGGGCTCCATCATCGGCGATTCTTCCACCACCGCCGCGTGGATCAGCCCGCTCTTCTACTTCCTGGGCGTCTTTGCCGTCATCGCCTCGGGCCTCATGCTCAAGAAGACCAAGCTCTTCGCCGGTCGCCCGACGCCGTTTGTTATGGAGCTTCCCGCTTACCACTTCCCGGCGATTCGCTCTTGGGCGCTGCACGTGTGGGAGCGCTGTTGGGCCTTTATCAAGAAGGCCGGCACGGTCATCTTCGCGTCCACCGTCGTCGTTTGGTTCCTCTCCAACTTTGGTAGCTACAACGGTTCCTTTGGCTTCCTGCCTGCGATGGACGGCATCCCCGAGGAGTTCATGGACTACTCCGTGCTTGCCATGCTCGGCAACCTGATCGCCTGGATCTTCGCCCCGCTCGGCTTTAGCACCTGGCAGGCAACAGCACTGTCCGTCTCGGGTCTTGTTGCCAAGGAGAACGTCGTCGCCACCGCCGGCTCGCTGCTGTCCGTTGCCGATGCCGCCGAGACCGATCCGAGCCTGTGGACCGCGTTCGCCGGCATGTTCCCGACCATGGGCGCTTGCGTTGCCTTTGGCGCTTTCAACCTGCTGTGCGCTCCGTGCTTTGCCGCTATGGGTACCATCCGCAACCAGATGGACTCCGGCAAGTGGACCGCGATTGCCCTCGGCTACGAGTGCGCCTTTGCTTGGGTGATCGGCCTGTTCATCAACCAGTTCTACAACCTGCTTGTTCTTGGACAGTTTGGTATCTGGACGGTGGTGGCCATCGTGCTGCTGGTTGCGATGCTCTTCCAGATCTTCCGTCCCATGCCAAAGCATGCATGGACCGACGAGGACGAGACCAACGCTGCTTCCGCTGCAGTTTCCGCTTAAGTCCGAATAAGGATTAACCCCTTTCCACGAGCCCGGGTGTCCCAGCGACACTCGGGCTTTTTGGTGGGGGAGATGTGGCGTTTCCGCAGATAAAACCGACCAAAATTAACCTGTCCCCTTTTGATAGGTGGAGAATGGGGTAAAGTAAGTGGTGGTTAACTAGAGGAGGCTTGCTATGGCACCTATCGATATTGTTGTACTGGCCGTTATCGGTATTGCGTTTGTCGCCGTGTGCGTGCGCATCTACCGCAAGGGCACCTGCGCCGACTGCGCTCAGGGTGGCGTTTGCACGGGGCATTGCTCCAACAAAAAGACCTGTGCCGCGCTTAAGGGCGTGGATAAGATTGCCGAAGACCTGGGCCGCGGCATCAAATAAGGCCCAGACGCTCCGCGAGCATCCGTTCGCGGAGCGTTTTTCGCTTTTGAGGGCGGGCTTGGCGAGTTGCTGGGTTATTTTGGGGTATCGTTAACTCAATTGTTTATTAGCTGCCCGTCTGTACCGGAGTAACCCTATGAGCGCACGCGTCACCATGAAGGACATAGCCGCCGAGCTTGGCGTTTCCATTAACACCGTGCATAAGGCCCTTACGGGCAAGGCCGGCGTGAGCGAGTCTGTACGTGCCAAGGTTAATGCTAAGGCTGAGGAGATGGGCTATCACCGCAACACGAGCGCTTCGAGCCTGCGTCGTAAGGACATCAATCTGCTGTTTTGTCTGCCATGCGCATCGCGTGAGGGCGCTTATTTCTATCGTTACCTATGGGAAGGCTGCAATCGCTTTGAGCAAGAGGTCATCGACCAGGGCATTACGGTTGAGCGCGTTGAATTTGGCGTGGGCGGCTACGCTGATGCACTCGAGCAAATCGACGAGCGTCTGCAGGTGGGCGAGAAGATTGATGGCTTGCTCGCCTATGCGCCGGGCGACGATCGCGCGACTGAGCTTTTGGGACAGATCGCCGAGGCGGGCGTGACGATTGAGCTCGTTGACGGCGACCGCCCTCACCTCGATCGTCTGGGCGCTAGTTTGGCCGACTACTCCACGGCGGGAAGCCTGATGGCCGAGCAGGCGGCCAACCTGGTTCACGCTTCCGGGACCGATACCCGCGTGCTTTTATTGGCGGGCGACCCCTACACCGACTCGCACTATTTGACCGCTCGCGCCTTCCACAATTACCTTCGCGAGCACAATGTTCCCTGGCAGGTCGAGGATCTGACCGGTGCTCATGCCCAGGTCAAGCAGCTCGAGCACGAGCTCAACCAGCGTCTAAAGTCATCGGAAGCCCCCGAGTTGATCTGCAGCGTGTTCGCCGTGGGCTCTGAGCTGATTGCCGATGCGCTTGTCGCGGCTAACAAGGCCGGCGAAGTAATGGTGATTGGCAACGATCTGTTCCCAGAAAGTGCGCTGGCTTTGCGTCGGGGCATCTTTACCAACATCGTCTACAAGGACCCGGTGAGTCTGGCATATCGTGGCGCCAAGACCTTAGGCGATTACCTGCTGTGGGGAAAGACACCAGCGGAGCCTGTGCAAAAGGGGGCTGTTGAGATGGTGTTTGCCAGCAACGTCGATCGTTACTGCGAGCTCGCCGGAATCTAATGCGTTTAGGGAGTTCCCTACTTGTCGCGTACTTTTTGGCGGGGGTATCGAAAAATTGTTTCGAAGGCCGCTGATGGCGAATCTGCCGTCAGCGGCCTCTCTTTGTGCCGATCCAACGCAGGGTCCATGGCTCGGCAACCGTTAAGCGGTCAAAACCTACCGTTCGCCCCATGATGGTTAAGTGAACGTTCACCTTGTAACGCATTTTGCACTAAGATGGTGAACGTTCACCTAGAGGATGACGAGCGTATTGTGCGCCCGCTCCGCAAACAAAGGGGTTGTTTGATGAAAAACTTCATGGACGATCAGGATTTCCTGCTGAGCACCAAGACCGGCGAGGAGCTGTTCCACAACTTTGCCGAGGGCATGCCCATCGTCGACTACCATTGCCACATTTCTCCCAAGGAGATTTGGGAGGACAAGCGTTTCGAGAACATCACCGAGGTTTGGCTGGGCGGCGACCACTACAAGTGGCGCTTGATGCGTGCCAACGGCGTCGACGAGCGTTTTATCACTGGCGACGCCCCTGCTCGCGAGAAGTTCCAAAAGTGGGCCGAGACCCTGGGTCGCTGCGTTGGCAACCCCGTCTTTGAGTGGAGCCACCTGGAGCTTAAGCGCTACTTTGGCTACGAGGGCGTCCTCAACGGCAAGACTGCCCAGGAGGCCTGGGACCTTGCCAACGCCAAGCTCGCCGAGGCCAGCTTTACCTGCCGCAACCTGATCAAGCAGTCCAACGTCCGCATGATCTGCACTACCGACGACCCCGCCGACAGCTTTGAGTGGCACAAGAAGATTGCCGCCGATGACAGTGTTGACGTTCAGGTCGTTCCCGCCATGCGCCCCGACGCCGCTCTGCGCATCGAGCGCGGCCAGGAGTTCGCCGACTACTGCAAGCATCTTTCCGAGGTTGCCGGCGTTGAGGTCGGCGACTTTGAGGGCATGAAGTCTGCCATCTCCAAGCGCTACGACGTTGCTCACGAGCTGGGCTGCCGCGCCTCCGACCACGCACTCGATTACGTTATGTACGTCCCGGCTACCGCCGACGAGATCGAGGCCATCTTTGCCAAGGGCCTGGCTGCCGAGCCGCTCACCGAGGAAGAGGTCCTCAAGTACAAGACCGCCTTTATGCAGTTTGTCGCCGGCGAGTATGTCCGTCTGGGCTGGGCCATGCAGCTGCACTTTGGCTGCAAGCGTGACAACAACCGCGCTATGTTCGCCAAGCTCGGTCCCGACACCGGCTACGATTGCATCTCCAACTACACGCCGTCCGACCAGCTCGCCGAATTCCTCAACTCCATCCAGGAGACCTGCGGCTTGCCCAAGACCATTCTGTACAGCCTGAACCCCATCGACAACACCATGATCGATACCGTGATGGGCTGTTTCCAGGAGGCTCCGACTGCCGGTAAGATCCAGAACGGTTCCGCCTGGTGGTTCAACGACAACGAGGTCGGTATGCGCGAGCAGCTCACGGCTCTGGCCAACGAGGGCGTCCTGGGCAACTTTGTCGGCATGCTCACCGACTCCCGCTCCTTCCTGTCCTATCCGCGCCACGAGTATTTCCGTCGCGTGCTGTGTAGCGTGATCGGCGAGTGGGTTGAGCAGGGCAAGTATCCGGCCGACATGGAGCTGCTGGGCACCATCGTGCGCGATATCAGCTACAACAATTCCGTTCGCTACTTTGGCTTCGATCTGGACACTGTCGAGGCATAGATCTGTATGTGTTCCGATTGGTGAAATCGGTTGCAAAGGGGAGGGACCATATGGGAACAGGGCAACAGAAAAACGAGCAGATTGTGTCTGCTCAGGCGGATTCGGGATCGATGCAGAGCTCGCAGGATATCAAGCTGAGCTGGCGTGAGAAAATCTGCTATGGCTTTGGCGATTTGGGCAACGGATTTATGTTCGATCTTGGTCAGGCATATCTGACCAAGTTCTACACTGACATCTGCCTGATTTCGCCAGGCGTGGTGAGCCTGATTTTCGCCGTCACCAAGATTTTCGATGCGTTCATGGACCCGATTGCCGGTGCATTCGTCGACGGTAGAAAGAAGATTGGCAAGCACGGTCGGTTTCGTCCGGTCATGATGGTTTCGGCCGTGATCCTTGCCGTTCTAACCGTGGTGACCTTCACTGCGCCCGATATTCCCATGGCAGGTAAAATTGCCTATGCGCTGATAACTTACATGATCTGGGGCGTCGTATACAGCTTCACCAACGTGCCGTACGGATCTCTGGCCACGGTAATGACGCGTGACGTCGATGACCGCGCGCACATGGCGTCAACGCGCCAGGCCGGTTCGCTTTGCGCACAGCTCATCACGGGCGTAGCGTTCATCCCATTGGTCCTGTTCTTTGCGGGTGGCGACACGCTCGACGGCAATCCGCACGGCTATACGATTGCAGCTGTCGTCATGGGACTGTGCGGCATCGCCGGATTCGCCATCTGCTTTTTGGGAACGCGCGAGCATATCCGTATCGATCGACAGGCCGAGGAGAAGGCTGCGGGAAAGGCCGGCAAGAAGTCGAGCGCATTCAGCACGTATTTCAAGGTCGTTTTCACCAACAAGAACCTGGGAGCAGTTATCCTGCTTACGCTGTTTACCATTTCGGCCATGAACACCAACAACACCATGATGGTGTATTTCTGCCAGTACAACCTGGGTAACATCGCGTTGCAGCCCGTTGTCAACGGCATCATGATCGGAACGTCGGTTGTCGCCATTCTCGCCATCCCGACGCTCGTCAAGCATTTTGGCAAGAAGCGCACGTGCGTTGCCTGCTTTATCGTCGGTGCCGTGGCAAACGGCCTCAACTTCATCCTGCCGACCAATACCGTGACGTTCATCATCTTCGTCACCATCGGCTACGTCGCGCTTGCCATCCCCAACGGTATCACCTGGAACTTGGTTTCCGATGTTATTGATTACGGTGAATGGCACACGGGAATCCGCAAGGAGGGTACGACCTACGCCGCGTTCAACTTTTCTCGTAAGCTTGCGCAATCCCTTGCCGCGATCATTTCCGGCGGCATCCTTGCCCTTACCGGATATGTGGCAAATAAGCCCCAGACGGCTGCCACGCTGCTTGGCATCAAGGGCGCTCTGACGATTTATCCCGCCTGCGCCCTTCTGGTAGCAGCCTTGATTATCTTCGCTCTCTACGACATTACCGAGAAGAAGTTCAATTCCATTTCCAACGACCTGTCGAATGGTCGCTGGGAGCGCGGCAAGATCGGCGAGAGCACTATCGAGACGATCGATAAATAGCCCCGCTGCTTGAAAAATCATGAATGCAACCTGGTGCGGCGATGCCGTACCGGGACTTGAGTTGAGAGGAAAACCTCTATGAATAACATCAGCTACGAGACGCTCGAGAAGATCGGCTACGAGGGCTACGTGCTGCCCAAGGACGCCCCCGAGAAGGTCCTGCAGTTTGGCGAGGGCAATTTCCTGCGCGCCTTCGTCGATCGTTTCTTCGATATGGGCAACGAGGCCACCGGTTGGAACGGCAAGGTCGTCATGGTGCAGCCCATCAGCGGCGCCTTCGATTTCGCCGATGGTATCAATGCCCAGGATGGCCTGTACACCGTACTGGTGCGCGGCAAGGAGAACGGTGACACGGTTGACGATTCCCGCGTGATCAGCGCCTGCAGCCGTTGCCTCAATCCGTACCGCGAGGCTGACTACCGTGCCATGATGGAGGTCGCCGTTTCCGACGACCTGGAGATTATCGTCTCCAACACCACCGAGGCCGGTATCGCCTACGATCCGTCCTGCAAGGCCGACGACATGCCCCCCGCGAGCTTCCCTGCCAAGCTTGCCCAGGTGCTCCATGCCCGCTGGGCTGCCGGCAAGCAGGGCGTCATCGTGCTCGCCTGCGAGCTCATCGACCATAACGGCGAGGAGCTGCTGCGCATCATGAACCAGTACGTGAGCGACTGGGGCTGGGAGGACGAGTTTTCGCAGTGGATGGCCAGCGACTGCACCGTCTGCACCACGCTCGTCGACACC
Source organism: uncultured Collinsella sp. (assembly GCA_900553475.1). Lineage (GTDB taxonomy): Bacteria > Actinomycetota > Coriobacteriia > Coriobacteriales > Coriobacteriaceae > Collinsella. The sequence goes on from USEF01000018.1 coordinate 10,049, forward strand.
ATCGTTCCGGGTCGCATCCGCGATCCCAAGGAGGCCGCTGCCGTGGCCGAGCGCTTGGGCTATGAAGATCCGTTCTTGGCCGTGCGTGAGCCCTTCCAGATGTGGGGTATCCAGGGTGACGAGTCGCTCAAGGAGCGTCTGCCCTTCGTGAAGGCCGGTCTGCCGGGTGTCTTTGTGACCCCCGACGTCACCCCGTACAAGAAGCGCAAGGTCCGCATCCTCAACGGCGCCCACACCGCCTTTGTTCCGGGTTCCTGGGTTGCCGGCTTTGATATCGTGCGCGATTGCATGCACGACGAGATCGTCCGCGGCTTCATGAACACCATGCTCTACGACGAGGTCATCCCGACGCTCGCCACCGACCTGGATGCCGAGGATTGCAAGGCCTTTGCCGCCGCCGTCGAGAACCGCTTCGACAATCCGTTTATCGACCACGCGCTGCTCTCCATCTGCCTCAACTCCACGGCTAAGTGGCGTGCCCGCGACCTGCCCACGCTCAAGGATTACGTTGCCGAGACCGGCAACCTGCCCAAGTGCCTGGCGACGAGCCTGGCCACGCTCATCTCCTTCTACACGCAGGAGCTCGTGTCCCGCGAGGGCGACGGTCTGCACCTGCGTCGCTCCGACGGCACCGAGTACACCGCTCAGGACGACGCCTTCGTGCTCGACTTCTACGCCGCCCGCGCCGGCGCCGACGACGCCGAGCTGGTGCACGATGTGCTCACCAACGAGCAAATGTGGGGCGAGGATCTTACGCAGATCGCCGGCCTGGAGGAGTTTGTCGTCAACGCTCTCGCCGTCGTGCGCTCCGAGGGCGTCAAGCAGGCGTTCGCGAACGCTCAGGCCTAAATCCTTCTGTACGCCCGTCGGGTAACTGGCGGGCGTCACTCGACTTCTGCTCAACCTGTAGGGTTAGGACTCTTTGTAATGAACACTATCCAGATCAATCCGGCCGACAACGTCATCGTTGCGCTGTCGCCGCTCGCCAAGGGTGCTGCCGTCGAGGTTCCCGGCGTGGGCGAGGTCGTTGCCGCGGAGGATATCCCGCAGGGCCACAAGATGGCCGTGCGCGCCATTGCAGCCGGTGAGGATGTCGTCAAGTACGGTCTTCCCATCGGTCGCGTGACGAAGGACATTCAGCCCGGCCAGTGGCTGCACACGCACAACGTGAAGACCAACCTCTCGGGTGAGATAGAGTACGCCTACAATCCGACACATCCGGTCGTTGAGCCGGTCGAGGCCGAGACCTTTATGGGCTTCCGCCGTGCCGACGGTCGTGCCGCCACGCGCAATGAGCTTTGGATCATTCCCACCGTCGGTTGCGTCAACGAAGTCGCTCGTGCCATGTGCGAGCAGGCTCAGGACCTGGTCGAGGGCTCGTTGGAGGGCGTCTATTACTTCCCGCATCCGTTCGGTTGCTCACAGACCGGCGCCGACCATGCCCAGACCCGTCGTCTGCTGGTGGCGCTGTCGCGTCACGCAAACGCCGCGGGCGTGCTGTTCTTGTCGCTCGGTTGCGAGAACTGCACGCATCAGCAGGTGCTCGACGAGCTCGGTGACTTCGATCACGAGCGCGTTCGTTTTCTCACCTGCCAGGATGTAGCCGACGAGCAGATCGAGGGCCACAAGATTCTGTCCGAGCTGGCTGACCTGGCCAAGCAGGCCAAGCGTGAGCCCATTCCGGCCTCAGAGCTGGTTATTGGTCTTAAGTGCGGCGGCTCTGACGGTCTTTCGGGCATTACCGCCAACCCCACGATCGGTCGCGTGAGCGATATGGTCGTCGCCCGTGGCGGTACGTCGGTGCTCACCGAAGTGCCCGAGATGTTTGGCGCGGAGAGCATCCTGCTCGATCGCTGCGAGAGCGAGCAGGTCTTTGACGCTGCCTCTGACATGCTTAACGGTTTTAAGGATTACTTTATTAGCCATGGTGAGGTGGTCTACGAGAACCCGAGTCCCGGTAACAAGGACGGTGGCATCACCACGCTCGAGGACAAGAGTTGCGGCTGCGTGCAAAAGGGCGGCTCCGCACCCATCGTCGACGTGCTGCCGTATGCCGGTCAGGTCACCAAGCATGGCCTGAACATGCTGTGCGGCCCGGGCAACGACATGGTATCCACCACGGCGTTGACGGCTGCTGGCTGTCACGTGATTCTGTTCTCGACTGGACGCGGCACGCCGTTTGGTGCACCGGCGCCCACCCTCAAGGTGTTCACCAATCAGCGTCTGTGCGACCACAAGGCCAACTGGATGGACTTTAACGCCGGCGTGATTGCCACAGGCGAACGCACGCTCGACGAGGCTGCCCGCGACCTGTATCAGCTGGTACTGGATACAGCGAGCGGTAAGCTAACGAGTGCCGAGCGCCGCGGCTGCCACGAGATCAGTATCTGGAAAGACGGCGTCTGCCTGTAGAGAGATTCGCCATTCGTAGGGGTGGCGAATCTTTTGATCTCGATGACGGGGCTGCACGGTGGTTCTGTGCGAGGAAAGGGTTGCTGCTGCGCGTTTGTGAGATGCTTTTCGGTGCCCTTTTCCGCACTGTTGACGTATCTATGGTTATAAATTCGGGCAAATTGGTTTAAGAAGCCGATTTCGTCCAGGTCAATAGAGGGGAATTGCGTGGCTATCCACATCGTTGAGGAAGCAAATCGTTGTCTGGGCTGCAAAAAGGCGTTCTGTCAAATCAAGGGCTGTCCGGTGCAGACGCCCATTCCGCAGGTTATCGACCTCTTTAAGCAGCGCCGTCTGCAAGAGGCGGGCGAGCTGCTGTTCCAGAATAACCCGATGAGTGCGGTCTGCTCCATGGTTTGCAACCATTCGGGCCAGTGCGAGGGCGCGTGCATCCAGGGCCGCAAGGGCGCGCCCGTGCATTTTTCGAGCATCGAGAACTATATCTCCACGGCGTATTTGGACCGCAAAGAGTGGAAACCCGCGCCGTCGTGCGGCAAGCAGGTTGCCGTGGTCGGTTCCGGTCCTGCCGGCATGACCGTGGCCATTAAGATGGCCCAGCTGGGCTGTGCCGTCACGGTGTTTGAGCAGCGCCCCGAGATCGGCGGCGTGCTGGAGTACGGCATCCCCGAGTTTCGCCTGCCCCGTGCTCTCGTGCAAAAGTACCGTTACGTGATGTGCTCGCTTGGCGTGCGCGTCCGTCCCTCGACCACCATCGGCGGTGCGCTCCACATCGACGACTTGCTGCGCGACGGCTACGATGCGGTCTTTGTTGGTACCGGCACCTGGCGAGCTCGAAAGCTGGGTATTCCCGGCGAGTCGCGCGGCAATGTGCTGTTTGGTATCGACTATCTGGTCGATCCCACGAGCGTGGCAATCGGGCAGAACGTGGCGGTTATCGGCGCCGGCAATGTGGCCATGGATGTTGCCCGCACGGCCCTGCGCTCGGGTGCTCGCAAGGTTACCGTATACGCCCGATCGCGCCATATCTCTGCCATCGATGACGAGGTGGAGCTGACCGAGCTTGACGGTGCCGAGATTATGTGCGGCAAGGCGATCTGCGCCATCGACGATAACGGTCCGGTGTTCGAGACGGTTATCTTTGACGAGGACAACAACGTGGTGGGCTACGAGGAAGAGCTCGACCATGCGTCCGCCGACACGGTTGTGATTGCGGCGTCTCAGGTGCCCAAGGACAAGCTCGTGCTTACAACGGGCGGTCTGGAGACCGACCATCGCGGCCTGCTTTCGGTCGACGAGCATGGCATGACCACCGTGCCTGGCGTCTTTGCCGCCGGCGACGTGGTCAACGGCCCGCTCACCGTGGTCCATGCCGTAGCTGGTGCCAAGCTCGCCGTCGAAGGCATGACCACCTACCTGGGCCTTTAACTCCATCCCGCCCATCAGTTGCGGTGAAATACGGACTGTTTTGGCTGTCAAAGGCCTTATCTACTCCGTATTCCACCGCAACTTTTTTGTGAGGGTCGGGATTGAAGGTGGGGAGTGCGAGCGAGTGCGAATGCGGCGGATACTGATACGATAGGTACGTTAGCAACTGCCGCCGAGCGGCTCAAACGAAAGGAAGCCTGTATGGAGTCATCCGCCTACCCGATGCTCTTTAGCCCGATCAAGGTCGGTACGACCGAGGTCAAGAACCGCGTCTTTATGCCGCCGGTATCCACGAACCTGGCCGATCATGGCTATGTGACCGACGACTTGGTCGACCACTACCGCGCCCGCGCCAAGGGTGGTGTGGGCCTCATCATCACCGAGGTCGTGACGGTCGAGCCCACCTATACCTATCTGCCGGGTGACATGTGCTGCTACGACGACACATTTATCCCCGGCTGGGAAAAGCTCGCCGCAGCCGTCCACGAGTACGGCTGCAAGATCATGCCGCAGCTCTTCCACCCCGCCTACATGGCCTTTAACATTCCGGGCACGCCGCGCCTGATCGCTCCGTCCTTTGTGGGCCCGTCCTATGCCCGCGAGGCGCCGCGTCCTATCACGGTCGATGAAATCCACGAGCTCACGCATCAGTTTGGCGACGCTGCCGTGCGTATGCAGAAGGCTGGCGTCGACGGCGTCGAAGTCCATGCGGCGCACGCCCACGGTATGCTCGGCGGCTTTTTGACTCCGCTCTACAACAAGCGCACCGATGAGTACGGCGGCTCGCTCGACGCCCGCATGCGCTTCCTGCTCGAGGTCATCGCCGAGATTCGCGAGCGCTGCGGCAAGGACTTTATCATCGACGTCCGCATTTCGGGCGATGAGTACACCGACGGCGGTCTGACCCTCAACGACATGATCTACGTCTCGCGTCGCCTGGAGAAGGCCGGCGTCGACATGATTCATGTCTCGGGCGGCACCACCATCAAGCGCGGCTCTGCGATTCCCGCCGCCGGTACCCAGCAGGCCTCGCACGCCGCCTGCTCGCGCGAGATCAAAAAGCACGTCAACATTCCCGTCGCCACCGTCGGCCGTATCAACGAGGCCTGGATTGCCGAGGAGCTGATCGAGGACGGCGCTGCCGACATTTGCATGATGGGCCGCGCCAATCTGTGCGATGCCGAGTTCTGCAACAAAGCCGCTGCCGGCAACGCCGACGACATCCGCCCCTGCATTGGCTGCCTGCGCTGCCTGAACGGCATTATGTTTGGCAAGCGCATCTCCTGCACCGTCAACCCGGACGTGGAGCGCGACGAGGCCGGCTACGAGCCTGCCGCCGAGGCTAAGAACGTACTGGTTGTGGGCGCTGGTCCTGCGGGCATGGAGGCAGCCTACATTGCCGCCAAGCGCGGTCATAACGTGGTGCTCGTGGACAAACAGGACGAACCGGGCGGCGAGATGCGCATCGCAGCCGTTCCGCCGGCAAAGCAGGAACTCACCCGCGTGATTAAGTATCAGTACCGTCGCCTGGCCGAGGTCGGCGTCACATGCGTCTTTGGTACCGAGCTTTCGGCCGAGGACATTCAGCGCGACTACGCCGGCTACGAGGTTGTCCTGGCTTATGGTGCCGAGCCCATCGCTCCGGCCTTTATGCAGGGCTTTAAGCAGGTTATGACGGCTGACGACCTGCTGGGTGGCAAGGCTTTCCCGGGCAAGAAGATCGTCATCGTGGGCGGCGGCACCGTCGGCTGCGAGACGGCCGATTATCTGGCCCCGCTGGTCAATGACCTCTCGCCGGCCAATCGCGATGTCACCGTCATCGAGATGACCAAGACGCTCGCCGCCAACGAGGGCGGCGCCGGCCGCGCGGTGCTCATCACGCGCATGCTCTCCAAGGGTGTCCACGTGCTGACCGAGGCCAAGGTGACCGAGATCACCGAGGATACCATCAGCTACGAAAAGGACGGCGAGGTCCACACCATCACCGGTGCCGATACGTTGGTGCTTGCCATGGGCTATCGTCCCAATACCAAGTTGGCCGACGACCTTGCCGCTGCCGGTGTTGCCACTCACGTGTTGGGTGACGCCAACAAGTGCGGCAACATTCGCGACGCCATCGGCGACGGCTACAAGGTTGCCTGCGAACTCTAGTCAACCCCTTTGCACCAATCGATTGCAAAAAGCGGCGGCTGCCC
>USEF01000019.1 GCA_900553475.1 uncultured Collinsella sp.
TCTTTTCATGCCAATTTGTTCGCCCTGGCCGCCGCTCGCTGCTGCTGCCATGATATCGGTGGCTCCCTGGTTGGTGCATTGGGGTCAGGTTACTTTGCAGCAACATGGTGCAGACTAACCTGACCCCATTGCGCCAAATCCGCTGGGGCGGGCCTGACGGTGGCGCGCGGAGTCGTGGTGTGATTTGCGTCGGTGTCCGCGCGGCTCGGTATACTGGTACGGCTCAAACTATGGCGTCGCCCGCAGGCGCGCCGTCCGTCAGATGAGGAGTCGCCCATGACCCAGCCCTTGCCCTGGGAAAAGAACGCCGCGGTACCCGTGCCGCCCGCGCCGGAACCCGTGCCGCTCGATGCGTACACCGCCCCTGCTGCGCCGGAGCCCGAGCTCGTCCCGCTCGACATCTACGACGCTCCCGCGCCGGCACCCAAACCCGCCAAGCCGCTCGTCGACATCGACAGCCTTAATCCCGCCCAGCGCGAGGCGATCCTGTCCACCGAGGGCCCGTTGCTGGTGCTCGCCGGCGCCGGCTCGGGCAAGACCCGCGTCTTGACCTTCCGCATCGCACACATGCTCGGCGACCTGGGTGTTAAGCCTTGGCAGGTTCTTGCCATCACGTTTACCAACAAGGCCGCGGCCGAGATGCGCGAGCGTCTGGCGGCACTCATTCCCAGCGGCACCCGTGGCATGTGGGTGTGCACCTTCCATGCCATGTGCGTGCGCATGCTGCGCGAGGACGCCGACCTGCTGGGCTACACCGGCCAGTTCACCATCTACGATGACGATGACTCAAAGCGCATGGTGCGTGACATTATGCAGGCGCTCGGCATCGAGCAAAAGCAGTTCCCCATCAACATGATCCGCAGCAAGATCAGCTCGGCCAAAAACGCCATGATCGGCCCCGAGGACATGCTCAAGAGCGCCGATAGCCCCAACGATAAAAAGGCCGCGCAGGTCTACTTGGAGCTGGAGCGCCGCCTGCGCGCCGCCAATGCGATGGACTTCGACGACCTGCTCGTGCGCACGCTTGAGCTGCTGCGCACCCGCCCCGAGGTGCTCGAAAAGTACCAGGAGCGCTTCCGCTACATTAGCGTCGACGAGTACCAGGACACCAACCACGTCCAGTACGATATCGCTAACCTGCTGGCCGCCAAGTACCAAAACCTCATGGTCGTAGGCGACGATGACCAGTCCATTTACAGCTGGCGCGGCGCCGACATCACCAACATCCTGGACTTTGAGAAGGACTTTAAAAACTGCAAGACCGTCAAGCTGGAGCAGAACTATCGTTCCACGGGTCACATCCTGAGCGCCGCCAATGCCGTGGTGCGCCACAACTCGCAGCGCAAGGACAAGCGCCTGTTTACGGCCGAGGGCGATGGCGAGAAGATCCAGGCCTTCCAAGCGAGCGACGAGCGCGACGAGGGCCGCTGGATTGCCGGCGAGATCGAGAAACTGCATGCCAAAGGCACGAGCTATGACGATATCGCCGTGTTCTATCGCACCAACGCCCAGTCGCGTATCCTCGAAGATATGTTCCTGCGCGCGGGCGTGCCCTACAAGATCGTGGGAGGCACGCGATTCTTCGACCGTGCCGAGATCCGCGACGTCATGGCTTACCTCAAGATGATCGTGAACCCGGCCGACGAGATGAGCGTCAAGCGCATCATTAACACACCGCGCCGCGGCATCGGCTCAACCTCGATCCAAAAGATCGAGCAGCTGGCGCGCGACAACCGCTGTTCGTTCTTCCAGGCCTGCGAGATCGCGTGCGCCGAGACGGGCATGTTTAGCGCCAAGGTGCGCAATGGCCTGTCGAGCTTTGTGTCGCTGGTGCGCGAGGGTCGCCGCATGGACGGCGAGCTCAAGGACGTTGTCGAGATGATTGTCGATAAGACGGGCCTGCTGCAGGCGTTTCGCGCCGAGGGCACCATGGAGTCCGAGAGCCGTGCCGAGAATATCCAGGAATTTCTGGGCGTCGCTGCCGAATTTGAGGAAACGCACGAGGATATCGAGGGCACGCTCGAGAGCTTAGAAGAGCTGCGCGCAGCCGGTGTTGCCGACGTGCCTGCCGGCGCCGAGCCCGAGCCCGTCGTGGTGAGCGCGCCCGCGCCCAAACCGGGACCGTCCGCCCCGGCATCCTCGTTTGAGGCACTCGTCGGCGCGCGCGATGCTGCAGGTTCCAATCCGCTCGATAGCCTAGCCGCCCCGGCGCTCTCGCCGCAGGATGCCCTGGCCGCCGCCATCGCGGGCAACGCGTATGCCGCGCCGACGGAGATGCCGGCGGGTGTCGTACATGCCGACGAGATCGAGCGCACCTACGGCCCGCTCACCTGTAAAGCGCTGCCGGCACTCATGGAGTGGCTGGCCCTGCGCTCTGACTTGGATTCCCTGGCCGGCGAGACGCATGCCATCACCATGATGACCATCCACTCCGCCAAGGGCCTGGAGTTCCCGGCAGTGTTCGTGGCCGGCATGGAGGAGGGCATCTTCCCGCACGTGCACGACTTTGGCGGCAGCGATGACCCGGGCAAGCTCGAGGAGGAGCGTCGCCTGGCCTACGTTGCCATCACGCGCGCCCGTAAGCGCCTGTTCTTGACCTATGCGGCCACGCGTCGCACCTACGGCTCGACTTCTGCCAACCCGCGCTCGCGCTTCCTCAACGAGATTCCGTTTGAGGACATCGAGTTTAGCGGCATCGGTTCTGCCGGTTTTGAGGGCACGGGCTGGGAGAAGCGCGGCGACCGTCACGGCACGTTTGGCTCGGGTATGGGCTCGGACATGTATGGCGGCAAGGTGTTTGGCTCACATACGCGCTCGACCGGCGGTTCCGGTTCGCGCGGCGGATCGAGCTTTGATGACTTCTTTGGCGGCAGCAGCTATGGGACCGAGCGCCATCGTGGGGTCTCGCCCGACGCTGGCCGTGTTGCCTCGACCTTTGGCTCGGGCGCGCCGCGAGCCAAAAAGCCGTCGTCCAAGGTGTCCCCGACGGTGGAGCGCAAGGTCGATCGCGCCAGCGCATCGCAGGACTTTGCCGCGGGCGATACTGTGAGTCACAAGACCTTTGGCACGGGTACTGTCATCTCGGTTGTCGGAGACATGATCGAGGTTCAATTCGAAAAGACCGGCCAGACCAAAAAGCTGATGAAGGGCTTTGCACCGATCGTTAAACTGTCGTAATCCCGGCGGACCTGGGCGGGCGTATGGGGCAACATCGCCTGCTCGGACAGTCCTGCGCAAGACGGAGGCCACATTAAGTGGCCTCCTTTGCGTGCGGAACTCGCGATCGATGTTGTCCCATACGCCCGCCCAGGTCCTTAGATAACGTTGCTTGCGAACGTCGCTCTGCTCGTTCGCTTTTTGATCTGGAGAGCCGGGTGGGCTGATATGTAGATACGAGTAGGGGCTCCTCCGTTGGTGGACGGGGGAGCCCCTTGTTGCGTTTTGGTTGTTGTTGCGACCTAGAGGTGGCTGATGATCAGTTCCATCTTGCCTTCGAGGTCGATGGAGCTGACGGTGCTCGGGGCCAGCAGGTGGCTTCCCTTGTGGACGGGGTCGCCGCAGACGGTGCCTTCGCCGTCGATGACCGACAGACACATGAAGGGCCAGCGCTGGTCGAGGGTCTTGCTGCCGTCGACGCGCACGCGGTCGACGGTGTAGCAGGGGTTGGACTCGAGCTCGGTTACGCCATCTACCTCGGGCGTGGTTACGGTACCGTCGGTCGGTGCCTGCGCGTTAAAGTTGATGCAATCCAGGCTCTGCTCAATGTGCAGCGGGCGCAGCTTGCCGTCGGTGCCGGGGCGGTCGTAGTCGTACAGGCGATACGTCACGTCGCTCGACTGCTGCGTCTCCAAAATGAGCGTGCCGGTCTTGATGGCGTGCACGGTACCGGAATCAATCTGGAAAAAGTCGCCCTTGTGGATCGGCAGCACGTTGAGCATGTCGTCCCAACGGCCTTCCTCGATCATCTGTGCGGCCTCGACGCGGTCCTTGGCGCGCTGGCCGACGATGATCGTGGCACCGGGCTCGCAATCCAGCACGTACCAGCACTCGGTTTTACCCAGGCTGCCGTTCTCGTGCTCGGCGGCGTACTCGTCGTTGGGATGAATCTGGATCGAAAGGTCGTCCTTGGCGTCCAGAATCTTGATGAGCAGCGGGAACTCCTTGCCCTCGCAGTTGCCAAAGAGCTCGCGGTGCTCGGCCCACAGCCACGACAGCGTGTGGCCGGCGTACGGTCCCTCCGCAATCTGGCAGTCACCGTTGGGATGGGCCGAGATGGCCCAGCACTCACCGATGGGACCTTCGGGAATGTCGTAACCAAATACGGTTTCGAGCTGGCGGCCACCCCAGATCTTCTCGTGGAAGATCGGCGTCAGTTTAATCAAATCGGACATATTCATACCCCCATTATGTTGCGCGGGCGTTGCACAAAACAGCTCAAAACGAGCGCCCGCGTGACTACAAAAACTTATGCCAACGTTACGTTGTGCAACTCAAAGCGATCGCCAACGTTGCGCGAGATCGAATACTCAAAGGCGGCGCCGCTGTCCAAAAAGCCAATCTGGGTGAGCTCGAGCAGGGGAGAGCCAAGTTTGGTGTCCAGACGCTCGGCTTCTTCCTCGGTTGCTGCCACGGCGCGAATGGTACGGTGGAAGCTCGAAATCTTCAGCCCACATTGCTCGCGGATGAAGCGGTAGACCGATCCGTACAGGTCCTTCTTTTTAAGGCCTGGAATCAGCTCGAGGGGCATGTAGGTGTACTCGATAACGATGGGCTTCTCATCGGCCTGACGCACGCGCACGATGTGATAGGCAAAGTCATCCTCGGCAATTCCCAGCTGGGCTGCGATGTCCGCTGGTGGATTAACGATCGAGAAATCGTAGACCACCGAGGTCACCTTCTCCCCGCGGTGCTCATACGAAAAACCCTGGGCACGGTCGTTTTTGCCCTGGAAAAACGCCTGGCCGGGAAGTCCCGCCGTGTCCTTAACGTAGGTACCCGATCCGCGACGGCTGGTAATAAGACCTTCCTCGGTGATTTGCTCGATAGCTCGTTTGACGGTGATTTTGGAAACGCTATAGAGCTCGCAGAACTCAACGACGGTGGGAAGCTTGTCGCCCGGTTTAAGAGCGCCATCCTCGATACTTCGACGAATATCTGCAGCTATCGCCTCGTATTTGGGAATCATGGAACCTCCTTTCCGACATATATGAATACAAAAAGTAAGTATAACCCTCAACAGGGCATCCATATTACTTTTATCTAAGAAGTTCGAGAAAGAAAAAAGAAAAAGACGCTTTACTTTTAAAATTAGAGCGCTATAGTTTAAGCAACGAACGGAATCCTTCCGCACAACAGGATCGACCGTTTGGGGACGGTTTTGTTTTGGCGGGTTGGATATCGGTATGGCCGGTGCGCGCCCGCGCCGGATAACCTGCCAAAGCAAACCCGTCTCCAACCGGAAGCTCTAGAACACGAAAGCGAGGACTTTGATGGCACAGTATCAGCTGCCCAACGACTTCTTCTTTGGCGCTGCTATGTCCGGCCCGCAGACTGAGGGTCAGTGGAACCAGGGCGGCAAGCTCGAGAACCTGTGGGACACCTGGTCCATCCAGGATCTGGGTTCGTTCTACAACCGCGTTGGCTCTTACGCCGGCAATGACTTTATGGCCAAGTACCAGGAAGACCTTCGCATTTTGAAGGACTTGGGTCTGGATACCTATCGCACTTCCATCCAGTGGAGCCGTCTGCTCGATGCCGACGGCAACCTCAACGAGGAAGGTGCCGCGTGGTATCACGAGTTGTTCCGCGCCTCTCGCGAAGCCGGCTTGGAGCCGTTTGTCAACTTGTACCACTTTGACATGCCCACCTACCTCTTTAACCGTGGCGGCTGGGAGAGCCGTGAGGTTGTCGAGGCTTACGCACATTACGCCGACGTCGCCTTCCACGAGTTTGGCCAGGAGATTAAGTACTGGTTCACCTTTAACGAGCCCATCGTCGAGCCCGAGCAGCGCTATCAGGAGGGCGTGTGGTTCCCGCAGCTCCACGACTTCAACCGCGCCCGCACCGTGCAGTATCACATCTCGCTGGCGCACGCGCTGGCCGTGGCCAACTATCGTCGCGCCTATGACGAGGGCGCTATTCGCGCCGATGCCAAGATCGGCATGATCAACTGCTTTACCCCGGTCTACACCAAGGAGAACCCCAGCGAGGCGGACCTCGAGGCCGTGCGCATGACCAGCGGCATCAACAACCGCTGGTGGCTCGACCTCATCACCAAGGGCGAGCTTCCTGCCGACGTGCTCGACAGCCTGGCCGAGGGCGGCGTTAAGCTCCCGTTCCGCGCCGGCGACCAAGAGATCCTCAAGCAGGGTGTTGTCGACTGGCTCGGCTGCAACTACTACCACCCCACGCGTGTTCAGGCGCCGGCGAGCAAGGTCGACCAGTACGGCCTGCCGCACTTTGCCGACGAGTACGTATGGCCCGACGCCGTTATGAACGAGAGCCGCGGCTGGGAGATCTACCCGCAGGGCCTCTACGACTTTGGCATGGACTGCGCTAAGAACTACCCCGATCTTGAGTGGTTCGTTTCCGAGAACGGCATCGGCATCATGGACGAATACAAGAACCGTGACGCCGAAGGAACCATCCAGGATGACTACCGCGTCGACTTTGTACGTCAGCACCTGGAGTGGGTGGCCAAGGCCATCGACGAGGGCGCCAAGTGCCGGGGCTATCACTACTGGGCCGTCATCGATAACTGGTCTTGGGCCAATGCCTTTAAGAATCGTTACGGCTTTGTCGAGGTCGATCTCATGGACGGCTACAAGCGCCGCCTTAAGAAGTCGGCGGCCTGGCTCAAACAGGTCGCCACGACCCACGTGGTTGATTAGCGACCGGGCGAACGCCCAGACCGCGCGCCGCCGCGCGCAACACATGGCACATCTGGTGGCAGAGGGCGACAGACCACCGTGCGCATAGGAAAAGGCCGGATTTGAAAGTTAGGAGCAATCATGGCCAGTGACAACGGAAAGAGCTTCCTCGACAAGTTTGCCGAGGTCTCTGCGAAGGTGGGAAACCAGGTTCACCTGCGTTCCCTGCGTGACGCCTTCGCGACCATCACGCCGCTCTATATCCTTGCGGGTATCGCGGTTCTTATTAACAACGTCGTGTTCCCTCTGTTCCCGCTCGATGCGGCGGGCCTTGCCAACCTTCAGACGTGGGGCTCGGCAATTACGCTGGGCACCCTCAACGTCTCTGCCATTATCTTGGCCGGATTGATTGGCTACAGCCTCGCCAAGAACAAGCGTTTCGATAACCCGCTCGCTTGCGTGGTCGTCGCCATCTCTGCCTTCGTCATCATGATGCCGCAGCAGATCACCGCCTCGCTTGCCGCCACGAGCCCACTGCTCACCGACAAGATCACCTCCGCCGAGGTCACGGGCGCCCTTTCGACTGCCAACACCGGCACCAACGGTCTGTTCTCGGCTATTATCATCGCCCTGCTTTCCGTCTCGCTCTTCATCAAGATTTCTGGCGTCGAGAAGCTCAAGGTTAAGCTGGGCGAGGGCGTGCCTCCCGCGGTCTCCAACTCCTTCAACGTCATGATTCCGATGCTGCTTAACCTCGCGGTCTTCGCTCTTGCCGCAGCCCTGCTCGCCGTGTGCGCCGGCACCGATCTGTGCACCATCATCTCCACGTGCATCTCCAACCCGCTCAAGAGCATCATGAACGCCGGTCCGTGGGCTGTTATCCTCATCTACACCCTTGCTAACCTGCTGTTCTGCGTCGGTATTCACCAGTCCACCATCTCTGGCGCTACCGTCGAGCCGATCCTGACCATGCTCATCGTCGACAACATGGCTACCTTTGCCGCCGGTGGCACCATCCAGCCCGATCACTACATGAACATGCAGATCGTTAACAGCTTCGCCCTCATCGGCGGCTCGGGCTGCACCCTCATGCTCCTGCTCGACACGCTCCTGTTCTCCAAGAACAAGGCTTCCGAGACCGTTTCCAAGATGGCTATCCTGCCTGGTCTGTTCAACATCAACGAGCCGGTTATCTACGGTTACCCCATCGTGTACAACCTGCCGCTCATGATCCCGTTCGTTCTTCTTCCCGATCTGTTCATCGGCATCACCTATGGCCTTACCTGCGCAGGCATCATCAGCCCCTGCATCGCCCAGGTGCCCTGGACCATGCCTCCCGTCATCAATGCCCTGCTCGCTACGGGCTTTGACTGGCGCGCCGGCGTGTGGCAGGCTATCGAGATTGTCATTGGCATGGCCGTCTACCTGCCCTTTATGAAGATTTCCGAGAAGGCAATCGCCAAGCAGGAGGCTTTCGCCGAGTAGAACGCCTAACGTTCGTCCCTTTCACCTTTGCGGGCGCCGGTACGCGGTGCCGGTGCCCGCAGCTCTCTCCCTTGTGTAAAGATGCAGGGGGGTGGGCACAATAGCCGCAAGGAATAAAACCAGTTGTCGTCTGCGCGCCGCGCAGTTATAAGGAGGAAACCATGAAGAAGATCATGCTCTGCTGCAATGCCGGTATGTCCACGAGCCTGCTGGTCCAGAAGATGCAGGCCGAGGTTGCAAACCGTGGTCTGGATATTGAGGTCGAGGCTCGTCCCATGAACGAGGCCCACGATCACCTGGACGAGTGCGACATGTTGCTGCTTGGTCCGCAGATCGGCTACACCAAGGGCGATTTTGAGAAGGAGGCCGCCGGCCGCTTCCCGGTCGAGGTTATCAACATGGTCGACTACGGCCGCATGAACGCTGCCGGCATCATCGACCACTGCGTCAGCGTGATGGGCTAGGTGTTCTGCATGGAGGATATGAACGAACTGCAGATGACCTGCTTTGAGATCATCAGCTACGTCGGTACCGCCAAGAGCATGTACATCAATGCCGTGCAAAAGGCCAAGGAGGGCGATTTTGACGCCGCCGAGGAGCTTATCAAGCAGGGCGACGAGGCCTATAACGGTGGCCACGATGTTCACATGGGGCTTCTGAAGAAGGAGGCCAACGGCGAGCGTAACGGCGAGGCCCCGTTGATTTTGCTGCATGCCGAGGACCAGATGGCCGGCACCGAGACCATGCGCGTCATGGCGACGGAGCTCATCGAGGTTCACAAGCAGCTGCAGGCACTTCAGGCCTAGTCGGCGTTATCGCCGCGACGGACCGTGCGGTCCAACAGACAACATAGTCCCTTTGACGGGCGCCGGGAGCCTCCGCCTCCCGGCGCCTTTATTTTTGGGGATGGTCTTGCGCGGCCTGTTGGGCAGCCAATTGCGTTACCCCAGATAAAACCTGCCAAAACAAACCTGTCCCTTTTTGGTAGGTTTTTGCCTTGAGAGCGGTACCATACAGGCAATGTTTAAACGAGAAAGGTGGGCTCCCATGGAACCTAAGCAGTACTACATCGGCATCGACGTCGGCGGCACTTCGGTTAAGGAGGGCCTGTTCGACGAGGACGGCAACCTGCTTGCCAAGGCCAGCGTGCCCACGCCTCCTATCGTTGACGCTGCGGGCTTTGCCGCGGTGACCGAGGCTATCGACCAGGTGGTCGCCAAGGCACAGATTCCGCGTGCCTTTGTGGCGGGCATTGGCCTGGCCGTTCCGTGTCCCATCCCGGCGTCGGGCGATGCCAAGGTCAAGGCCAACATTGCCATTAACCTGCCCGAGCTGAGGGTCGCCATTCAGAAGCACTGCCCCGATGCGGTCGTTAAGTATGAGAACGATGCCAACGCCGCTGCCATGGGCGAGGCCTGGCTCGGCTCTGCCAAGGGCGTACAGAACGTGGTGATGGTCACCATTGGTACCGGCGTGGGCGGCGGCGTTATCGTTAACGGCGACGTGGTATCGGGCGTTGTGGGTGCTGGCGGCGAGATTGGCCACATGTGCCTGAACCCGGCCGAGGAGCGCACCTGCGGCTGCGGCGGCCATGGCCACCTGGAGCAGTATTCCAGCGCCACCGGCGTGGTGAGCAACTACCTTGCCGAGTGCGAGAAGGCGGGCATCGAGCCCATCGAGCTGACCGGCCCCTCCGATTCCAAGGACGTGTTCCAGGCCTGCCGCGAGGGCGACAAGCTCGCGCTGGCCGCGGCCGATACCATGGCCGACTATCTCGGCCGCGCACTGGCGCTTATTGCCAACGTGGTTGATCCCGAGATGTTCCTCATCGGCGGCGGCGCCTCCGCCTCGGCCGATGTCTACCTCGACAAGGTTCGCGAGCACTTTAAGCAGTACGCGCTTTCCGCCTCGCGCGAGACGCCCATTAAGGTCGCTTCGCTCGGAAACGACGCCGGCATCATCGGTGCTGCCTACGTAGCCCTGCGCGCTGCCGGTAAATAGCTGGTGCAAGGGGGACAGGTTACATTGCACCAACATGGTGCAAAAGGGACAGCCTTGGCCCCCGTGCCTGCGCCCCAAAATATGCCGTGGCCCTTCCGTCTGCGAAGGCTCGGCATCGGCGTGCTACCATAGCTACGTCCAAGTACACATATCAAGTGGAGGATATCCATGGCAAACGTTCTTGTCTTTGGTCACCAGAACCCCGATAACGACGCCATCATGAGCGCCGTCGTCCTGTCCCAGCTGCTCAACCAGGTTGAGTATGCCGGCAACACCTACGAGGCCTGCGCCCTTGGTCAGCTTCCGGCCGAGTCCGCCAAGCTGCTCGCCGACGCCGGCATCGCCGAGCCCCGCGTGATCGAGTCCGTCGAGGCTGGTCAGCTCGTCGTCCTCACCGACCACAACGAGTCTGCCCAGTCCGTCGCCGGCCTTAAGGACGCCACGGTCTTTGGCGTTGTCGATCATCACCGCATCGGCGACTTCGAGACCGCCGGCCCGCTGCACTACATCTGCCTGCCCTGGGGCTCCAGCTGCACCATCGTCACCAAGCTCGCCGGCGTGCTCGGCGTTGAGCTTTCCGACGTCCAGGCCAAGCTGCTGCTCTCGGCCATGATGACCGACACGCTCATGCTCAAGAGCCCCACCACCACCGATGTCGACCGCGCCGTCGCCGCCAAGCTCGGCGAGCAGGTGGGCGTCGACCCGGTCAAGTTTGGCATGGAGGTCTTCCTCACCCGTCCGTCCGGCTCCTTCACCGCAGCCGAGATGGTCGGCAACGACATCAAGATGTTCGAGCCTGCCGGCAAGAAGCTGCTCATCGGCCAGTACGAGACTGTCGACAAGAGCCGTGCGCTTGGCATGATCGACGAGATTCGCGAGGCCATGCGCGCCTACGCCGCCGAGAAGGGTGCTGACGGCATCGTCCTGTGCATCACCGACATCATGGAGGAGGGCTCGCAGGTCCTGCTCGAGGGCGAGACCGAGGCCGCTCAGAAGGGCCTGGGCATTGCCGACGAGCACGACGGCGTCTGGATGCCGGGTGTCCTCTCCCGTAAGAAGCAGGTTGCTGCCCCCATCATGGCCGTCTGCTAGGTTTAGTTGACCAAACGCTACGACCGGATCGCGGACGCCCCGCGCTCCGGTCGTTTTTTGTGCACGGCGCCGCGTCGTCTCTTGGACAGGCGTGCCCGTGCCGTTGAGCAAATAATGTTCAACCTGTGGTTCCGCTTTTCGGCCGCGCCTGCGTGCTTGTCGTGCAGGGTAGGCTAGATGCAAGCGTAATACGTTAGAGCGCGGCGCCGCCACTTGGGCGGGCCGTGCTTTTTTAAGACGGGAGCTTTCCCGTGAAAGGAGCCGCCCATGGCAGCAACTGAGCAGCTGTTCAACGTTCGTGAGCGCAAGCGCTTTGAACGTCACGACATCTGGGAGCGCATCGCCGAGAACGGCACGATTTCCGCCGCCGTCATGGTCTTCGCCGCCATCGCCGCCGTCATTTGCGCCAATACCGATGCCTACGAGGCCATCCATCACTTTTTGGAGACCCCGCTGTATGTGGGCCTGGGCAACCTTACGGCCGGTCTCACCGTTGAGCTTTTCGTCAACGACTTCCTCATGGCGATCTTCTTTTTGTTGGTGGGCATTGAGCTTAAGTACGAGATGACAGTTGGCGAGCTCAAGAACCCGCGCCAGGCTATGCTTCCCATGCTGGCGGCCGTGGGCGGCGTCGTCGTTCCCGCCTGCATCTATCTGATCTTTAACCATGCCGGCGCGCACAACGGCTGGGCCATTCCCATGGCAACCGATATTGCCTTTGCGCTGGGCGTGCTGTCGCTTTT
The DNA here is from genome assembly GCA_900553475.1 of uncultured Collinsella sp. Lineage (GTDB taxonomy): Bacteria > Actinomycetota > Coriobacteriia > Coriobacteriales > Coriobacteriaceae > Collinsella. The sequence goes on from USEF01000019.1 coordinate 12,191, forward strand.
GGGCAACCGCGTGCCCAACGGCGTGCGCGTGTTCTTCTCGACGCTCGCCATCGCCGACGACCTCATCTCCATCGCCGCCATCGCCATCTTCTACGGTCAGAGCCCCAATCCGTTTTGGTTGGGCGCCGCCGCGCTTGTGACCTGCGCGCTCGTGTGGCTCAACAAGACGCAGCATTACCGCCTTGCCCCGTACTCGGTGCTGGGCCTGCTGCTGTGGTTCTGCATGTTCAAGAGCGGCGTGCACGCTACGCTTGCCGGCGTCATCCTGGCCTTCACCATCCCGGCCAAGTGCGGCGTCAAGCTCGATAGCCTCACCGATTGGTTGGGCGAGTGCCTGCCGCTGCTCGATGACCGCTACGACGACGAGGCGCACATCCTGGGCCAGCATGACTTTACCGTCTCGACCACCAAGGTCGAGCGCGTCATGCACCGCGTGACCCCGCCGCTCATCCGCATGGAGCGTCTGATCTCCACACCGGTCAACTTTGTGATCCTGCCGGTCTTTGCGTTCGTCAACGCACAGGTTCGCCTAGTGGGCGTGGACATGAGCACGCTGCTCACCGACCCGGTGACGCTCGGCGTGTACTTTGGCATGCTGCTGGGTAAGCCGATCGGTATCTTTGGCATGACGTTCGCCTTGGTCAAGCTCAAGGCCTGCGAGCTGCCGCACAATGTCAACTGGCATATGATTGCCGGCGTGGGCATTCTGGGCGGTATCGGCTTTACCATGTCGATTCTCATCAGCGGCCTCGCCTTCCCGACGGCCCAGTTTGAGGTTCTGGCTGCCAAGGCCGCTATTCTCGCCGGCTCTGTCACCGCGGCCGTACTTGGCATGATCTACATGAGCGTGGTCTGCAAACACCCCGCGCCCAAGGACGAGTAAGAGCACATACAAGTTTGAAAACGCCGCCTGTGAACACCATCACAAGCGGCGTTTTAGTCATTGGGGACGTTCTTAAATGACTAGGCTTATTCCACGGTGCCGTAGACGGCGCCCCAGCCGTGGGCGGCAAGGGCCGAGTTGAGCTGGTCGCAAAGCGATTGGCGGTCGTAGTAGCCGGGCGGCAAAAGGTTCACGATTTCCATAAGGTCGGGCGCGAGGTCCAAGATCTCGGCCTGCACGATGAGATCCAGGCGGTCGATGGCGTGGCGGTCATAAAACAGCCCGTCGACCAGGCGCTGCAGGTCGCCGAATTCCTCGGCCTGGAACGATCCGTACTCCATAGTGCCTCCTTGGGCGCCCCACGCCGGCATGCGCGGCGTTTCGTAATTTATTGCGATGGACTTAATCTATCACGGCTTCATACCCTTGCGGCGGGGGCGGTCTATACTTAGACGAACTGCAACGTACCGCTTCGCGAAAGGTCGCACCCATGCAGACGATCTACCAGAAGATGGAAACCACCGAACTCGATGCCGCCATCGAGGTGCTCAAAGCCGAGGTCGCCGAGGTCAAGGCCAAGGGCCTGGCGCTCGATATGGCCCGCGGCAAGCCGTCGCCCTCCCAGGTGGACATCTCTCGACCCATGCTCGATATCCTCAATGCCGATGCCGATCTGCACGACGGCAACGTCGATTGTTCCAACTACGGCTGCTTTGAGGGCATTCCCTCGGCACGCAAGCTGGCAGGGGGGTTCTTGGGCTGCCCCGCCGAGCAGACGCTCGTGCTGGGTTCATCGAGCCTGCTGATTGAGCACGATATCGCCGGTATGTTCTGGCGCTGCGGCTCGTGCGGCAGCGAGCCTTGGGAGGCTTACGAGGCCGCGCATGACGGCAAGAAGGTCAAGTTCCTGTGCCCTGTTCCCGGCTACGACCGCCACTTTGGCATCACCGCCGACCTGGGTATCGAGAACGTCCCCGTCGCGATGACCGACAACGGCCCCGACATGGACGAGATCGAGCGCCTGGTTGCCGCCGACGATTCCATCAAGGGTATCTGGTGCGTGCCCAAGTATTCCAACCCCACGGGCATCACCTTTAGCGAGGACACTGTGCGCCGCCTGGTCGAGATGCCCACGGCCGCGCCCGATTTCCGCATCTTCTGGGATAACGCCTACTGCGTGCACGACCTGTACGACGAGACCGACGAGCTCGCCAACATCTTCGATCTTGCCCGCGCGGCGGGCACCGAGGACCGCGTGGTGGCCTTTGCCTCGACGTCCAAGATCACCTTCCCGGGCGCCGGTATCGGCTTTATCGGTGCGAGCCCCGCGGTTATCGCGGAGTTCTCCAAGCGCCTGAAGGCCGGCCTCATCAGTGCTGATAAGCTCAACCAACTGCGCCACGTGCGCTTCCTTCCCACCATCGAGGCGGTCAAGGAGCACATGAAAAAGCATGCCGAGTTTTTGCGCCCGCGCTTTGAGGCCGTTGAGCGCAAGCTCACCGAGGGCCTGGGCGATACGGGTTGCGCCACCTGGACGCATCCCCGCGGCGGCTACTTTGTAAGCTTCGATGGTCCCGAGGGCTCGGCCCGGAAGGTTGCTGCGCTTTGCGCCGACCTGGGCGTTAAGCTCACGCCGGCCGGTGCCACCTGGCCCTATGGCAAGGATCCGCGCGACACCAACATCCGCATCGCGCCGAGCTATCCCACGGTCGAGGACCTAGAGGCTGCGCTCGATGTGCTGGTGCTGGCCGTCAAGCTCGTCGCTGCCGAGCTTGCGCGTGCCGAGCGCGCCTAACGCGCGGCTTCCCGTACTATCCGCACTTTCGATACGTAAAGGAGCGTATACATGGATTTGGGTATTTCCACCAACCCCACGCCAGAGCTCTACACCATTAAGGTAACCGGCGAGATCGATATCTCTAACGCCGATAGCCTGCGCAATGCCATCGACCTGGCGCTCGAGCAGCCCACTGAGGCCGTTGAGCTCGATTTTGCCCAGGTGAGCTACATCGATTCGACGGGCATTGGTGTGCTCGTGGGCGTCGCGCACCACGCGGCCGACCACGACAAGCGCTTTAGCTGCACCAATGTGCAGCCCCCGGTGATGCGCGTGGTTCAGCTGTTGGGTGTCGACCAGGAGATTTCGATTACCGCTGCATAACCTTTGCCCTCAAAAGGGCGTGCCGTTTGGCATATGTTTGTGATGCGCTCGGACGTTTTGGCGTCCGGGCGCTATACTTGACCGAATGAATAGACGAGTTCCGGCCGAATGGCGCGGTGCGGGCTCGACTCACATCGAGCCTTGGAGGTATGTGTGTTTGGTATTGGAGAGGGTGAGCTCGCGATCATCGTGGTCTTCGGCTTTTTGCTGTTTGGCCCGGATAAGCTCCCACAGATGGGCCGTACGATCGGCCGTGCCATCCGTCAGTTCCGCGAGACGCAGGAAAAGATGACGGCCGTTGTTCAGTCCGAGATTATCGATCCGGTAAGCGAGGCCGCATCGGCCCCGGTCAAGCCCAAGAAGGCTGCCGTCGATGACGATTCCGATGCGGACGAGGATGCTGCC
>USEF01000020.1 GCA_900553475.1 uncultured Collinsella sp.
TGCAGTTTCTGTAGGGTCTCTGGGACACTTTACCCTGATAAAGCTGGCATAACAGCTAGAGTGAACGTCGTACAAAGGCAAGGAAAAAACCAAACAAATCGGTGAACGGTAGTTGTTCACGCTCGCATTTCCTGCGGATTTGTTAAAAACGTCCTAATGGTATAAAAAAAGAAACATATAATAGCCATGATGAAGGGGGTGGCTATGTTATCCTTCTCAAACGGGTGAAATCTTGGGTTTTGGGTTGTAGTTCCAAGGTGGATAAACGTTTTCCCTACCCCAACGTGTGGTGAAGAACGGAAGAAGCCGGTAGTGCAAGCCGAACATTCAAGAATTCAATAAGCAGCGGTGTGAGAGAGCGCCGCATTACACGTAACTAGGAGCGTGGTTACACAATGCAGGAGGCATGGGAAGGCTTCAAGGAAGGCATTTGGACGGGAGAGGTTGACGTCCGAGACTTCATCCAGAAGAACTACACCCCCTACGAGGGCGACGAGTCGTTCCTCGCCGGCCCGACCGAGCGTACCAAGGAGCTGTGGGGCGAGGTTCTCGACCTGCTGCTTAAGGAGCGCGAGCAGGGCGGTGTCCTCGATATGGACACCAAGATCGTTACGGGTATCGTGAGCCACCCCGCTGGCTACATCGATAACGCCCACCGCGAGAAGGAGACCATCGTCGGCCTCCAGACCGACAAGCCGCTCAAGCGCGCTCTGCACGTCAACGGTGGTATCCGCATCGCTTGCCAGGCTGCCAGCCAGCACGGCTATAAGGTCGACGAGAACGTTGTCGAGCGCTACACCTTCGAGCGCAAGACCCACAACGCCGGTGTCTTCGATGTCTACACCCCCGAGATGCGTGCTTGCCGCTCGGCCCACATCATCACCGGTCTGCCCGATGGCTATGGCCGCGGCCGCATCATCGGCGACTACCGTCGTGTTGCCCTGTACGGTGTCGACTACCTGATCAAGGACAAGGAGGCCCAGAAGGCTTCCACCCCGACGGTCATGACCGCCGACAACATCCGCGATCGTGAGGAGCTGCAGGAGCAGATCCGCGCCCTCGGCGAGCTTAAGATGATGGCCGAGACCTATGGTTTCGATATTTCCAACCCTGCTACCAACACGCAGGAGGCCATCCAGTGGATGTACTTCGCCTACCTCGCTGCCGTTAAGGAGCAGAACGGCGCCGCTATGTCCATCGGCCGTACCTCCACGTTCATCGACATCTACGCTGAGCGCGACCTTGCCAACGGTACCTTCACCGAGGAGCAGATCCAGGAGTTCGTGGATCACTTCATCATGAAGCTCCGCATGGTCAAGTTTGCCCGTACCCCCGAGTACCAGGCCCTGTTCACCGGCGATCCGCAGTGGGTCACCGAGTCCATCGGCGGCATGGGTGTTGACGGCCGTACGCTCGTTACCAAGATGAGCTACCGCTACCTGCACACGCTCGAGAACATGGGCACCAGCCCCGAGCCCAACATGACCGTTCTGTGGTCGACCCGTCTGCCCGAGAACTTCAAGAAGTTCTGCGCCAAGACTTCCGTCGCCAGCTCCTCGATCCAGTACGAGAACGACGACCTCATGCGCGTCTATCACGGCGACGACTACGGCATTGCCTGCTGCGTGTCCTCCATGCGCATCGGCAAGGAGATGCAGTTCTTCGGCGCTCGCGCCAACCTGGCCAAGTGCCTGCTGTACGCACTCAACGGCGGTGTTGACGAGGTCTCCAAGAAGCAGGTCGGCCCCAAGTATCGCGCCGTCGAGGGCGATACGCTCGATTACGACGACGTTGTGGCCAAGTACAACGACATGATGAAGTGGCTTGCTGGCGTGTACGTCAACTCGCTGAACATCATTCACTACATGCACGACAAGTACTGCTACGAGCGCATCCAGATGGCTCTGCACGACAAGCACGTGCACCGCTGGTTCGCTACGGGCATCGCTGGCCTTTCCGTCGTGGCTGACTCCCTGTCCGCCATCAAGTACGCCAAGGTTCACCCCGTCCGTGATGAGAACGGCATCATCGTCGACTTCGAGACCGAGGGCGAGTTCCCCAAGTACGGTAACGACGACGACCGCGTCGACCAGATCGCTCACGACGTTGTGCACCAGTTCATGGAGTACATCCGCATGAACGACACCTATCGCAACTCCGTGCCCACGACCTCGGTTCTGACCATTACCTCCAACGTCGTGTACGGTAAGAAGACCGGCTCCACGCCCGACGGCCGCAAGGCTGGCCAGCCGTTCGCCCCGGGTGCTAACCCCATGCACAAGCGCGATAGCCACGGCGCCATCGCTTCGCTGTCTTCGGTTTCCAAGCTCCCGTTCCGCGATGCTCAGGACGGCATCTCCAACACCTTCTCCATCATCCCGAGTGCGCTCGGCAAGGAGGATCAGGTGTTCTTTGGCGATATCGACCTTGATCAGCTGGGCGAGTAACTATTGTTAGTGCTATACTAACAATAACGATTACTGATTAGTGCGCCGGTTTCGGCCGGCGCCTATCGATCGAAGGAGACACATTATGAAGGTTTCTGAAGTTTCCGAGACTCAGGCCGATAACCTGGTCCACATGCTCGACGCTTACGCCGAGAAGGGTGGCCACCACCTGAACATCAACGTCTTCAACCGTGAGACGCTGCTCGACGCTCAGGCTCACCCCGAGAAGTATCCGCAGCTGACCATCCGCGTTTCCGGCTACGCCGTGAACTTCCACACGCTCACCAAGGAGCAGCAGGACGAGGTCATTGCGCGTACCTTCCACGACAAGTTCTAAAGGGTTCAACTCCTGTAGGATTACTGGGGCCGGTTTTGGGTTATTTCCCAAAACGTCCTCGGACATGCAAAGAGGCTCCGCTGCGCGCGTTGCGCGGCGGAGCCTCTTTGCGTCCTGCGGGATGTTTTGGAAAATAACCCAAAACCGGCCATGTGGGGTCCTTTGGAGTCACCCTTTAGGCGGAACTCTCCTAATTATTTGGATGAGTCGTTTACTTACTTGTACTGTTACCGTCTTCCCGCTCTTGTTGGGGTATGCTTTGTTCGTATGTAAACGTATGACATGTTGATGGGGGAGGGTGCTATGGCTCCCTCGCGAGGGCGCTCGTTCTAAGGATTCGGCTAAGCCTGGCATCAAGGAAGTTGCAGCGGTGGCGGGGGTTTCGCCTACTACGGTATCTCGCGTGCTTAATAATCGCGGCTATATTAGCCAAGAGACCCGCGATAAGGTCCATGCCGCGATGAAGCGCATCAACTATACGCCCAACGATATCGCTCGTGCCATGCTCAACGGTCGCCTGAATCTTATCGGTATGATCGTCCCCTATGTCAGCAGTCCGTTTCATGCCCAAGTGGTTCAAGTTATTGAGCATACCCTGGCCGAAAACGGTTTTAAGATGCTGCTGTGCAATAGTGCCAATCGACCCGAGCTTGAGCGCTCTTATATCGACATGCTTCGACGCAATATGGTTGATGGCGTCATCGTCAACTCGCTTAATATCGGTGCCGAGGCGTATGCCGAGATGGGCTTGAGTCTGGTTGGTATCGACTGCGACCTTGGCGAGGCCTCTGTTCAGATTGCGAGCGACAGCTATGGCATCGGCGAACTTGCCACGCGTCGCCTGATTGATGACGGGTGTTCGCGCATCTTGTGCCTGCGCAACAATAGCCGCATGCGCATGCCTGCCAATAAGCGTACCGATGCCTACCACGATGTTGTGGAGCAGGCCGGTTTGCCCGCGCTTGTCCGTGAGGTCGAGTTCGTTAAGTCCGATGACGAAAAGAGTGCGGTCGTTGCGAAGATCCTCGATGAGAACCCCGATATTGACGGCATCTTTGCGGGAGACGACACGATGGCGGCCATCTGCCTCAACGTGATGAAGCAGCGCGGCTTGAGCGCTCCGGGCGATATTAAGGTCGTGGGCGCGGATGGTGCCCGCCGCACTATGACGTTTATGCCTGACTTAACAACCGTTCGCCAAGATATCGATCGCATCGGAGAGCTCGCGGCGCAATCCATCATTGCTCTTATTAACGGCGAAAAGCCCGAATCGAATATCAAGCTCCCCGTTGAACTCATTGAGGGTAAAACCGCGTAGTTCATCCCGTGCCAAAAGAATTCCTCAAACACCTCTGATGACCGTTCGCCGGCATATGTCAACCGTTTGCCGACGACTGGAACTGCGAAAAGACGTATTGGTGTGAAAACGTTTGACATATGAAAACGATTGACATATCTTGCAGTTGTACCGAGTTAGTATCTCGTGAGAAAGGAAGTCTCGGATGCACAAGGTGTATTACCAGCCTGAGGGAATTTGGGTAGGCGACATCATGCCGTACGGCGAGGACGGCACGTTCTATCTCTATCATCAGCGTGACACGCGAAACCCCGGACCTTTCGGAGAGCCGTTTGGCTGGGCACTCGCGACAACCAAGGACTTCGTCAATTACAAAGACTTTGGCGAGAGCCTTGAGCGTGGCGGCGACGAGGAAGTCGACCAGTATGTTTATGCCGGCACGGTGTTTAAGGTGGGCGACAAGTACCATGCGCTCTACACTGGTTGCAATCGCGATAAGGTCAAGGCACGCTTGATGAAGCAGGTTCTTCTTCACGCAACGAGTGACGACGCCGTCAAGTGGGAGAAGAACATCGCCGAGACGCTGCTTCCGCCCCAGGAGGGTTACGATGACCGCAACTGGCGCGATCCCTTTGTGCTTTGGGATGAGGAGAACGAAGAGTACATGCTCATCCTCGGCACGCGTGTGGGCGAGGACAAGCGTCTGATGACCGGTCGTCTGGTCAAGTTCACCTCCAAGGACCTGGATACCTGGGAGTTCCAGGGCGACTGGTGGAATCCGGGCCTGTACACCATGTTCGAGATGCCTGATCTCTTTAAGATGGGCGACTGGTGGTATCTGGTGTTCTCCGAGTACAGTGATGGCAACAAGACCCGTTACCGCATGTCTCGCTCTATCAACGGTCCTTGGATCACTCCTGCGGACGATTCCTTCGATGGCCGCGCGTACTATGCCGCGCGTACCGCATTTGACGGCGAGCGCCGCGTTCTCTTTGGTTGGGTTCCTACGCGTGACGAGGGCGGCGACCCCAGCTCTTACCTGTGGGGTGGCACCTTTATGCCCCTCGAGATCGTTCAGCGTGCCGACGGAACGCTCGGCACCAAGCTTCCTGACAGCATGCTTGGCGCCTTTGGCGAGGCTAAGGCAGTCGAGGCCTTTGAGCTCTCCTGCGAGTCGGGCAAGGTCGAGCAGGTGCTCGCCGCGGATGCCGGTTCCACCTATATGCTCGACGCCGACATCGAGCTCGCCGGTGACGCTGCCGGCTTCTCGGTGAAGCTTGCCGAGGACGCCGAGTCCGGTCTTGCCTATGAGTTCCGCGCCAACCTGCGTGAGGGCAAGCTCGAGTTTACGGCGGCCCCCCAGTATCCGTGGTTCCAGGTCAACAACATGGGCCTCGAGCGTCCGTTGTTCTTTAAGGGCGAGGGCACTCATCATGTGCGCCTGGTCGTTGACGACGATATCGCGACCATCTTTGTCGATGATGTTGCGCTTAACGCTCGATTCTGCAATAAGCAGGGCCAGGGTGTGGCGCTGACGGTCACCGACGGTACGCTTAAGTGCGCAAATGCAACGATCGCGTCTCTGTAATGGCATCAAAACGTCTTATGATTTCGTAAAGGAATGGAGAGGAACATGGACTACAAAGTAGTGTCTCAGCAAGTCGTCGATAACGTCGGCGGTCTGGAGAACATCGAGGGCGCCACGCATTGCGTTACGCGTCTGCGTCTGGTGCTCAAGGATACGAGCAAGTACAACAAGGCCGAGCTCGAGAACATCGATGGCGTCAAGGGCGTGCTGTACAACAGCGGCCAGCTCATGATCATCTTCGGTACCGGTACCGTCAACAAGGTCTACGATGAGTTTATGGCTCTGACGGGCGTTAAGGAGATCAGCGCTTCCGAGGTCAAGGGCGCCGAGGCGGACAAGAAGGGCAAGTTCTTCTCGGTCCTCAAGGTATTCTCGGACATCTTTATCCCCATCATTCCCGCTTTCGTCGGCGCTGCTATCATCATCGGCCTTAAGTCGCTGATCGTTGCCAACGGCCTCTTTGGCATGGAGGGCAGCCTTGCCGACCACAGCGAGTTCCTCAAGAACCTCGCAAGCTTCTTTGCCATTATCGCCACCACGTTTGACTACCTGCCTGTCCTGGTTATGTACAGCGCGGTCAAGCGTTTTGGCGGTAACCCGATCCTGGGCATCCTCGTCGGTATCGTCATGGTTCACCCGAGCCTTATGAACCGTAACACGTTCGTTATGGACCCGACGGGTGCTGAGTACTGGAACTTTGGTCCGCTCTCCATTCCCATGGTTGCTTTCCAGGGCGGCGTGTTCCCTGCAATCCTGACTGCCTGGTTTATGGCCAAGGTCGAGAAGATTGCCCAGAAGTACATCCCCGAGGTCGTCTCGTTCGTCTTTGTCCCGACCGTTACCCTGATTCTTGCTAACGTCGCCCTGTTCACCGTGTTCGGCCCGCTCGGCAACCTGATCGGCGACGTCCTCGCCGGCGTAATCGATATCCTGTACAACAGGATGGGCGTCTTTGGTGCCTTTGTCTTCGCCGCGTTCCTGCAGCCGCTTGTCGTTACCGGTACGCATCAGTTCATCCAGGGTATCGAGGCAAACCTCGTTGCCACGACTGGCTTCAACTACATCCAGGCCATCTGGTCGGTTTCCATCATCGCCCAGGGTGGCGGCGCCATCGGCATGTACCTCATTCACAAGAAGCATTCCAAAGAGCGCAACATCTGCATGTCGTCCTTTATCCCGACGCTGGTCGGAATCTCCGAGCCCGCTATCTTCGCTGCAAACATGCGCTACTCGATCATCCCGTTCATCTGCGCATGCATCGGTGCAGGCTGCGGCGGGGCCTTCGTGAAGCTCTTTGAGGTGCGCGCCATCGGTCAGGGTCTGACCGGTGTGCTTGGCCTGCTCATCGTCACACCCGAGACTCTCGTGTGGTATGTGGCTGGCAATCTCATCGCCTTCATCGTGCCGATCGTCTTGATCTTTGCCTACAACAAGGCAAAGGGCGTGCCGACCACCGATGAAGAGGGCGCTGGCGCTGGCTTCGACGTTAGCTTCTAGTTGAGCCGTTCAGCGTAATGTGCGGATAAGTCCATTTGGGGAAGGGCGTTCGGCTCGTGTGAGTCGAGCGTCCTTTCCTATAGACGAGAAGGTCAATGGCGATGTTTAATCAAAAAAACAAGGTGATGCGTGCGGACTATGAGCAGTGGCGTGCCGGACAGGATGAGACGGCGGCTCGCATCGCGTCCGACCCCGATAGGCTTTTGTTCCATGTGGAGCCTGAGCTTGGCTGGCTCAACGACCCCAATGGTTTGGTTCAGATTGGTGATACGTATCACATCTATCATCAATACGATCCGTTCGATGCTGCGCATGGCGGTCCAGTGCTTTGGAACCATCTGACGACAAAGGATTTTGTGACGTACGAGAATCACGGCCCCGTGCTGTTCCCCGATTCCGATTTGGATTCGAGTGGAGCGTATTCTGGTTCTGCCTTTGTACGTGATGGCAAGATTCACTACTTCTATACCGGCAACGTTAAGCATTTTGACCGCGATGATTACGACTACGTGTTGACGGGCCGTGAGCAAAACCAGATTCATATGGTTGCCGAGAATCCCGACGAATTGGGCGAGAAGTGCATAGCTGTTGGACCGGTCGATTACCCCGACGATATCGGTACGCACGTGCGCGACCCCAAGATCCTTGAGCACGATGGTATCTACTACATGGTTCTGGGCGCTCGTACGAAAGACGACCGTGGCTGCGTGCTTGTCTATACCTCGCGCAATCTTGAGGACTGGAGCTATGCGACGCGCATTGAGTTGGGCGAGAAGTTTGGCTTTATGTGGGAGTGCCCCGATCTGTTTGAGCTCGATGGCGAGCTTATTCTCGTTTGCTGTCCGCAGGGTGTGCCTGCCGATGGTTGGCGTTACCGCAATCCGCATCAGTGCGTGTGGTTCCCCATCGAGGCCGATTGGGAGGCGCCGAGCTTTAAAATCGTCAGGCAGGGCATGCCCCCGATGGTCGATGCCGGTTTTGATTTCTATGCTCCGCAGTCCTTTGAGGATGCTGCAGGCCGGCGTTTGATGATCGGATGGTCGGGTTGCCCCGACGCGACGGCAGAAAACCCGACGGTGGCGCGCGGATGGCAGTGCGCGTTGACGGTGCCGAGAGAGCTGAGCATACGCGATGGTAAGCTCTGCCAGCAGCCGGCGCACGAGATTGAGAGGATGCGCGGTGACTGCGTTCGCGCGACAGGCGGTGAAACCGTTGAGGAGCCGGGCCGCCTGTTTGATCTTGTGGTTTCCTGTGAGGGCGCCAAGATGGCCGAGCTCGAAATCCGCAAGGGTGTCTTTGTGCGTTATGCGGACGGGATGCTTACCCTCGACATGGGTGACGAAGGCTATGGGCGCGACCAGAGGTCGATCGAGCTCAGCGAGCTTCGCGACCTGCGCGTGCTTTCGGACACTACGATGGTCGAGATTTTTGCCAACGGTGGCGAGGCGGCACTTACGAGCCGTACCTATTCGCCGGCGGTTCCGGCGATGGAGCTGCACGCCGAGGGTGCGGCATCGATGAATTTCTACCGCCTCGTGCATTAACCGTGCGTGGAGCACGATTGGATTTGCTGGACGGAATGTGTCGCAGTTGTCGCGGCCAACTACCGCTTACCGCATATAGTGACCGTTTGCGGAATAAGTAACACTCCTTAATAAACCGTGTAGAATCTCAGATAAGCACGGAGTTTTCCAGGGAGACGCTGTCCTTTGTTATGTGCAAAGGGCGGCGTCTCTTTGGCGCTTGGGGGTCGTTCTGTAGCAGGACGGCGGGCGTGTGTCACATATTAAAAAGCCAACGTCGAGATGGGTCGTGATAATAATGGGCAAGTACATAATCGTGGTTGAATCTGGTTCGGATGTGACGCCAGAGCTCTGCGAGCGCTACGGCATCGTGCGCGTGCCTATGCATGTCACGATTGGTGACGAGACCGTCGAGGACGGCTCGATCGATCCGCTCGAGATTTATTCGCGCTGCAACGAGTTTGGCGTGATGCCCAAGACCAGCGGCTGTGCGCCGGCAGATTTTGCGCATGTGTACGACCGCATCCATGCCGAGCAACCCGACGCGACCATTCTGCATCTTGCATATTCCGAGGCCACGACCTGCTCGCATCAATCATCGAAGATCGCCGCCAAGGGTCGCGACTACGTCTACTCCATGGACACGCGTTTTGTCTCGGTGGGCCAGTCGCTTGTTGTCGTCGAGACCGCCAAATACATCGAGGCTCACCCCGATGCCACCGTCGACGAGATCTTCGCCTTCGCGAACTCCGTCATGGACCGCGTGCTGCTGGGCTTTGTTCCTACCGATCTTGCCTTTCTTAAGGCGGGCGGTCGCTTGTCCAACGTCGCATTCCTTGGCGCCCATCTGCTCAAGATTAAGCCCTGCATTGAGGTGACGGGCGGCAAGTTCGTGGCGACCAAGAAGTTCCGCGGCTCTATGCTCAAGTGCGCCCGCGCCTTTATTGACCACATGGTTGCGAAGGGCGAGATTGACTACTCGCACATTGGCCTGGCGTATTCGGTGGGCCTTTCCCAGGAGCTGCGCGATGACATGGAGGTCTATGCGCATGATCTGGGCTTTAAGGACGTTACCTGGACTCAGGTCGGCGGCGTCATCTCGAGCCATTGCGGCCCGACCGCCTTCGGTGCGGTGCTCACGCTTAAGGCGTAAAGGCCGCAGGCGAGCGTTCTTCAGCCTGACATCTCGACGTAGCCCCCAGCCATGGTGATGGGGGATAGATTAAAACGTGCCGTTCTAGTCCGAGACGTTTAAACGCAAACGCATGGGCTAGAATGACTCTGGCATTTTAATTGGTTGCATCCAAGGAGAGGCAAGGTAGCGCGAATGGCAGAAATGACGCTTGAGGGTGTGGACGCTCGTCCCGAGGACTCTGCGTTTGCCCTTGGCCGCGTGCATTCGATCGAGACGATGGGAACGGTCGACGGACCCGGCATCCGCTTTGTGGTGTTTGTTCAGGGCTGTCCCATGCGCTGCGCGTATTGCCACAATCCCGATACCTGGTCGGTCAACGGCGGCACCATGGTGACCGTCGAACACCTGATGGATGAGTTCCAGAGTAACCACGAGTTCTATCGCAGCGGTGGCATTACGGTGTCCGGCGGCGAGCCGCTCCTGCAGCCCGAGTTTTTGGCCGATCTGTTTCGTGCTATGCATAACAACCCCGATGGCCGTGTACATACCTGCCTAGATAGCTGTGGCTATGCATTTGACCCCAACCACCCCGAGAAGTTCGATGCCGTGCTCAACGAGACCGACATGGTACTGCTCGATATTAAGCATGCCGACCCGGTCGAGCATAAAAAGCTGACCGGTTGCGATCCCGCACGCATCTTGGCGTTCGGCGATGAACTTGCACGTCGCAAGATCAAGGTCGTTATCCGCCACGTGGTGGTGCCGGGCATTACCGACACGGTGGAGGAGTGCGAGAAGCTCGGTCGCCTCATCGCTCCATGGCACAACGTGGTGGGCCTGGAAATGCTGCCGTATCACACGATGGGTGTCGTCAAGTACGAGCAACTGGGCATTCCCTATAAGCTTGAGGGCGTACCTCAGATGGATACCGCGCGCATGCCCGAGCTGCGCAATGCCGTTATGGCCGGTATGAAAAAGCGCCGTGCGGAGCTCAGGTCGGCCATCGGCTAACAAGCCATTTTTGCCCCTTTATGATACCCGAGCTGTACTGGCCTAACGGCTTGGTGCTGACACGGTTGAGCCAAAATGCTGGTACCATACCGTGGATAAGCAATTTGCACGGATTTGGGGGATGGCATGGCAACCATCGCGATCATAGGCGCACTCGAAAAAGAGGTTGCGCAGATTAAGGAAGAGCTGAGTGGCACGCATGAGTCGCAGGAGGCGGGCTTGACCGTTGTGAACGGTGGGCTTTCGGGTCTGACAGTAGTCGCCACGACGGCAGGCATGGGGACCGTGAACGCCGCTGCCGCAACGCAGCATCTCATCAGCAAATACGCCCCGCAGGCCGTTGTGTTTTCGGGCATTGCGGGCGGCCTAAACCCTAAACTCCATATTAACGACGTGGTCATTGGCAAACGCCTACGCTATCTGGATACCGATACCGCGCTTATCGCCGAGTCCGCACCGGGGCTCGAGGAGTTTGGCTCGACGCCCGCGCTGGTCGATATTGCCGCCGACGTGCTTGCTGAGCGTGGGTTTGTTGACGCTTCGAAAAATGCAGTCGCTTCGAACGAGGGCACCAAGCAGTTCCTGGTCGGCACGATTGCCACGGGTAACCGCTTTGTGACGGGCGCCACCATGCGCAACGACGCTATCGAGGCGACGCATGCCGATTGTGTCGGCATGGAGGGCGCGGCAATTGCCCATGTCGCAACCAAAAATGGTGTCGATTGCCTGGTGTTGCGCGCTATCAGCGATAATTGTGACGAGGCGTACGATGCAATTTGCGAGCGCGAGTTCGATCTGTTCGAGTACGCGCGTGTCGCAAGTGACATCACACTCGATATCGTCCGCCGCATTGCCGCTGCGCAATAGCGCGTCTATTTGTAAGAACCTACGACCAAGGAGTGTCCATGGCCGATTCCATTAACTATCAGCTTGCCAAGTTCGTTGCCAGCTACGGCAAGGTTTCGCAGATTCCCGAGTCCACCTGCCCTGAGGTGAGCTTCGTCGGCCGCTCCAACGTGGGCAAGTCCTCCATCATGAACAAGCTCTTTGGCCGCAAGAACCTGGTCAAGGTTTCCAGCACGCCGGGCAAGACGAGCAACATCAACTTCTTTGAGGCCGACGACGTGCATTTCGTGGACCTGCCGGGTTACGGTTTCGCCCGTCGCTCCAAGGCCGAGCGCGACCGTTGGGCCGAGCTCATCGGCGACTTCTTCGACTCCGAGCGCAGCTTTAACTTGGTCGTCTCGCTGGTGGACATTCGTCACGACCCCAGCAAGCTCGACCACGACATGATTGACTACCTACAGGGCAACGAGTTCAACTTTATCGTCTGCCTCACCAAAGCCGACAAGCTCAGCCGCACCCAGCAGGCCCGCCAGGCAGCAGCCATCAAAAAGCAGCTCAACGTCCCGGCCGAGAATGTAATCATCACGAGCTCCCAGACCGGCACCGGCATCGACGAACTCAAAAAGCGCATCGCCGAGGCCTGCCTCTAATCGGGCAGCATCCCCTCAAAAGCTCTCATCTATATCACCCCAGTGATAGTTATTGGTAAACTATCACTGGGGTGATATTTTTTAGGAGGTCGATATGGAGCTTTGGCACGGGTCGGAGGTTGTTGTCGAGCATCCGTCGCTGGATAGATGTAAGCAGTTCAACGACTATGGACGTGGGTTTTATTGCACGCCACATGAGGAAATGGCGATGGAATGGGCATGCCGGACCGAGTCCGATGGTATCGCGAATCGATATGAGCTCGATATGGATGGTCTCGCGGTCTTGGATTTGGAGTCCGGGGAGTTTTCAATTCTTAATTGGCTTGCGATTTTGGCCGACAACCGGGAGTTTAATGTCTCGACGCCAGTAGCACGCGAGGGGCTTCGTTATCTGCTGGATAACTGCCTGATTGATATTTCTCCCTATGACGTTATTCGAGGCTATCGCGCCGACGATTCCTACTTTTCGTTTGCAAGACAGTTCGTTAACGGCATGATCTCGCTCAGGCAACTGCAACTCATTATGCGTTTGGGCGATTTGGGCATCCAATACGCTCTTATGAGTGAGCGCGCGTTCTCGGCGATCAGGTTCCGCGATTGGAAGCAGGCCTCGGGAGCTGAGTTTTATCCCAAACGATTTGAGCGAGAACAGAATGCTCGACGTAAGTATCTGGATACGATAAACGGATTTGACACCGAGGGTGTCGACATTAGGGATTTGATGGCAGGGAGGGTCGATTTAAATGATCCAAGAGTTAACGGATTGTGGGCCGAGTAGGACATATCCCGTCTATTACCTCGAGGACGCAATGAACAACCTAGGCGACTGCTTTGACTATGCCGTTAATGATTATGGAGCAGAGGGATCGGAAGTTGCTGAACTCTTTTGCCTCAGCGGCGTAGCTCGCGAGTTCGAACGCGGCAACGCATGGGTCGTATCGGGAAAATCGGGCGTTGAGCTGTTCGCGCTTATCGCTGAAAGATCGGGCTATCAAAACAGGCCTATACCGGACTGCACCTATCGATTTGAGAAGACGCCGGAATATTGGGCGGGCTGGATGCTGGCATACCTGCAGTGGCGTTTAGGGGAGTCTTTCGAAGATCTGCTGCATGTCGTTCCATTTGATGCGCTGCGCGGTCTGTACTATCCCTGGCATGAAGCCTCAGAGGAACGTGTGGCGCGTCTTATTTGCGATATGGCGAAGAAAACACCTCGTCAAACTAAACTGGCGCAAGCAAGAAAGAGGCTCAAGAAAACCCAACAAGACCTGGCATACGAATCGGGCGTATCACTCCGCTCAATCCAAATGTACGAACAGCGCCAGAGAAACATCAACGAAGCATCGGTAACAACCGTAAGGGATATGGCGAAAGTCCTGCACTGCAGCATCGAAGACATCTTAGAGCCAGTCTTTGAATACAAAGAAACTAGCGCAGCCTAAAAGAGATGCTGGCCGCTGATTGCTCAAGTTGCAGTTCGAGCAATTTGAGCAGCGAAGCCGGCTGCCTAGTGGGGGCATGTGGGCCTTCTAGGTATCAAAATCCGCCTACGTATCGAAATGCCCCGCCAAGCTAAAGTGCTCGGCGGGGCATATTTCGATTGACGATGCTAACAGGGGTTGAACTTTAATATGCCGCGAGTAAGAGGCGTCTGCATTTAGCAATTAAAGTAAATTATTCAATTCGGGTGCTCAGCCAGTATTCTCCATTTGAAGCTAAGATTGCGTACGTAATTCCATTTTTGACAGTTGGCGTACCTACGCAGGCAGCGCCAATCTCCTTAGCGTCGGAAAATGAGAGTGTTGGATCAATTGCTTGTATGGTTGCTAATGCTGTCGCCGCGGCATAATCTGAATTTTCGAAGTACATGACTATGTTTTTGAAGCAGTTTTCTGATCCAAGATAGCTGAATAGTAGTTGACTGCTCGAGTCCGAGAAAAAACCTCCAATACCGGCAAGCGTAGAGCCATTTTTTATCTGAAGCTCGAGTCCCGTGCCGCTATCGTCTAACTCGTAACTCGCCTTCATACTGCTGCAATTGGGAATATCGGAGAATTCCTCGTTAAGTCGTTCAATAAAGCCTTCAGGTGAAATTGAAAACGATCCGTCGCCAAGAAAGGAAGTAATTTCCTTTTCGTTGCGGGTGTCAACGACCTCTCCGCATCTCCCGCATTCTCGAATTTCCTTCGAGGTGGCGTCAACGTAATCGACTTCGGTAGTCCAAGAACCTGGTTGATGCCCAAGGGGTTTCCCTTCGGTTTTGCCGCAGCGTTGACAGGTCTTCGGAACCGTGCATGTTGCTTCTTCCCATTCATGTCCGAGCGGTTTCCCCTCGGTTTTGCCGCAACTTTTACAGGTGCGAGGGCTTGTACAGTTTGCATTGGTCCAAAGTTTGTGGGTGCAAAACATTTGAGGAAACAGCATGGGTAAGCAGAAGATGACGGCAACTATCGCAGCAGTTGCGATAGCCGCTCGTTTATTACCACCAAGTTTGTTAATGGCACTCGTTAGAAGTAAATCGTCCTCTTCCTTATTGCATGTGGCACCGTCTTCATTTGATGATCGATCGTCAGGGGAGGTGGTGTCGTCAGCACCATCAGAAACCTGCTTCCCTTCGATATTCGGCTTCTGTTCATCAGATGCACTGGGCGTTTGCTCACTATTGGGCTCTTTCATCTCGTCATCCATGCTTATCGAGTCCCCTCTCTCGTTTCAAATGTGCGATGCGAACAATTGCGATAAGTGAAACAGATACTCACATGAATATATCCTAGTTTGGGATATATCAAAATGGAATATAGCGTAAACGGTATGAACGTTGATGCTAATAGGACATGCGGAAAGTGCCTCTCCCAGATTCGTCGGGAACAAGGTATCACTCAGGTTGAACTCGCAAAGAAACTGAGGGTACCTCAGTCGTTCATCTCGAAAGTCGAAACCGGGGAACGCAGTCTTAGGGTTTATGAGCAGTTCGCCTATGCAGAGGCACTTGGAATTACCGTCGGAGTTCTCGTGCAAAGACTTGAGGCGGTTCTGAGCAGCGGAGATAAATAGATTGCGCCGCGAATCGGGCGATAATTAAATCAGCGAATGCGATTATCCTGTCGAGGCTGCGAAGGTCCCCTTGGGGCTTCCCCTGAAAACAATCCGCAGAT
>USEF01000021.1 GCA_900553475.1 uncultured Collinsella sp.
GGTGGCCCGGCGTTTGCCCCGTTTTGCTGGGGATGTTTGTCGTTCGGTGCTCTTACTGGCCAATCCAGTGTTGCGCATAGCTCTTAATGTCCTCGGTAAAACCGTCAAGGTCGTCAAGGGTGATCACGCTGTCGATAAGCAAATTGGCTATCTCGCGGTGCATTGTGCTGCGGCGAATGTCGTTTGCAATTACGCCTGAGGACAGCTTGTCTCTATTGAGGCTCTCTTCTAGTGCCCAAAATCTACTGGACGCTTCGCTGTCGCCATTCAGTATCTCAACGTACTGGCCGATGAGCTTTTCCATATAACGTTCTTGCCATTGAGGAAGCGTTTTCTTAAACAGCTTCCAGTCGCTTTCGGCTACGTCGCGCATATGTCCTCCGCTCGTCAAACGGGCTTTTCATTTGCCTTTTATTCTATTTGCTTTTCGCTC
The DNA here is from genome assembly GCA_900553475.1 of uncultured Collinsella sp. Taxonomy (GTDB): domain Bacteria; phylum Actinomycetota; class Coriobacteriia; order Coriobacteriales; family Coriobacteriaceae; genus Collinsella. The sequence continues at coordinate 434 of USEF01000021.1, forward strand.
TCAGGCGTGGATGAGAGGCGCTCTTTAGCCTTCGAGATTGGGCTTGAATGGGTTGTATGCCACAAAACGGGCCTATCTACTACGTTTAATTGGATACCCTCAACCATACCGGGAAAACGAAAAATAAAACCGAAGGTAGAAGGCCTGTCGATTTTCGAAAAAGGCGGTCATGGTTGGCCCCTTCGAGTTAAACGTAGTAGATGGGCCCATTTCGTGGCGCGCGGTTCCGGCTGATCCCTTGGGGACGGAGGAAAACAGATCATTTTGGTCCCGCGAGGCTTGCGGAGGCATTCGTGCAGGGCCGCCCGAACAAAACTATGCCGGGGCGGTTGACCGTTGGGCGCCTATCCCCGCAGGTAGGCGATGGCGATTTGCGTGCGGTTGCGCAGGCCCATTTTGGCAAGGATCGAGCTGATGTGGTTGCGTACGGTGCCTTCGCCCATATAGGCGGTGGCGGCGATCTCCTTGTTGTCGAGGCCGCGGGCGATAAGCTCGGCGACTTCGAACTCGCGGTCGGTCAGGCTGGCAAAGGCCGCGGGCCGGCGAGGCGTGCCCGCCTCGATACCCGTTCCGTCAAAATCGATGTCCTCGATTGCCTTACCCTCGAGCACGCGTTTACCGTTCATAACCTGCGCCAACGCCGGTGGAATGGCGGCGACATCGGTTTTAATCAGGTAGCCGCGGGCGCCCAGCTTGAGCGCCGACACAATGTACTCGTCATCCGAGAATGTCGTCAGAAACACCACGCACGCCGCGGGGTCGCGCTCAAGGATCTCGCGTGCCGCCGAAAGGCCGTCGCGCCCCGGCATCTGAATGTCGAGCAGTGCAATATCGGGTGCGTGCTCGGCATAGAGCGCCACCGCATCGTCGCCATTGGCGCCGGTGCCCGCCACTTCGATTTGCGGCTGGGCGCCCAGGATAATCTTGAGCGAATCGACCACCAAGCGGTCGTCGTCGACAACGATGAGCCTCATCGGTCCTCATCTCCTTGCTGTTTGGGAACGGTGGCAAACACGCGCCAGCCGGGGGAGCCGGTGCGCGGGCCGGCGGTGAAGGTGCCGCCAAGCGCCTCGATGCGCTCGCGCATGGAGGCGAGCCCCATGCCCTCCGCGGCGCCGCGGCCGTTTGCTTGGACCCCGCCCGCGCCATCGTCGGTAACGATGAGCTGGTAAAACGACGGATGCTCCATGCATCGTACAGTGACGGTCTGGGCGCAAGCGTGGCGCATGGTGTTGGAGAGCGCCTCGCGCAGGACCGCCGCAAAGCAGCTCGCGACGTTTACGGGCGCATGCTCGGTCATAACTTCCAGCTCAATCTGCGGGCCGCCGTCCGAGCGAGCGCCTTCAACAATGCGTTCGAGTTGCACGGAAAGGTCGACGGCGTTGTCGTTGAGCGCGTGGACGCTGGTGCGTACAAGCTGGAGCGCCTCGTCAACGGTGCGTTTGACGTCGGCAAAATCGGCGGCGACGCCGGGCTCGTCGGCGTGGACCACGCGCAGGGCTTCGGCCTGCAGTGAGGCGCGCGTGAGCTGGTGCCCGACGTTATCGTGGATCTCGCGCGCGATGCGGGCACGTTCGGCGAGCGTCGCGAGCTCGACTTCGTAGTCCTGGCGGTCGGCAAGATCGCGGTTGCGCGCCTCGAGCGCGAGGGCTCGTTCCTGCAGCTCGTCGCGGATGCGGCGCATGCGCTGCTGTTCGCGCTCCAACTGGGCGGTACGTAGCGATAGCAAGGTGGCGGCAACCGAAAGGATGGCGGTCAGCAGAAGCGTTCGGGCGGTGAGCGCATCGGCGCGAAGGTCTGCGACGAGCGCAAAAGCAAAGACGGAGCCAATGCCCAGCGCGACCCAGGCGCGCTCACGGCGCACACGTTGTGCGATGTCATAGAGGGCGAGGGGCGCAAACGGCACAAACGGCGGCACGAAGACGGCCGCGATGATGTAAGCGTAACTCGCGGCCTCGCTTACACGGCGCGTGCGTTCCCCCTGTGCGACCTCGGCCAGCGAGGTGGCGATAACGCCAAGGCAAAACGCCGTGACCAAGCGAGCGTCCACGGCAAGGCCCATTGCGGCCGCAATGCAGCACGCCAGCACGATCGATTTGTCGAAAAGCCTGTTCATACGGGTATTGTACGCGAAGCCGCGCGTGGTGGAGGGGCCGCCTGCGCAACTGTGACATTCCTCCCGCGCGGCAAAGCGGCGTCGATCGCTCGCGCGGGCGGGGGTTTCGCCTCCGCCCTCCTCACACTCGTGACAAAGCTCACTGGTGCGCGCCGCCCGCTCCTGCGATGATGCAATCGTACCGGGCCGCAATCAACGGAAGGGCCGCCTCATGACAGACATCGTCCATGTCGAAAACCTCGTCAAGCGCTACGACGATCTTATCGCGCTCGACCACTTTAACCTGAGCATCGCCCCCGGCGAGATCTTTGGTCTGCTCGGTCCCAACGGCTCGGGCAAGACCACGTCCATCAACTGCATTTTGCAGCTGCTCGCCTACGACAAAGGCACCATCGAGCTGTTCGGCGAGCCCATGACGCCCGCCCGCTACGACCTCAAGCGCCGCATCGGCGTGGTGCCGCAGCAGGTGGCGGTGTTCGACGAGCTTACGGTGCGAGAGAACATCGACTATTTCTGTAGCCTCTACGTCAGCGACCGCAAGCGCCGTCGCGCGCTCGTGGACGAGGCGATCGACTTTGTCGGGCTGGGCGACTTTACCAAGTTCCGCCCCGGCAAGCTCTCGGGCGGTCTGGCGCGTCGCCTCAACATTGCCTGCGGTATCGCGCACAAGCCCGAGCTCATCTTCTTCGACGAACCCACGGTGGCGGTCGACCCGCAGAGCTGCAACGCCATCCTGGAGGGCATCTGCCGCCTGCGCGACGAGGGCGCCACGGTGGTGTATACCAGCCATTACATGGAGGAAGTCGAGCAAATCTGCAGCCGCATCATGATCATGGACGGCGGGCGCGTGCTGGCGCAGGGCACCAACGACGAGCTCAAGCGCATGATTCAGATGGGCGAGCGCGTGACCGTCGAGGTAGGCGCCGTCGAGGCCGCCACAGTCGAACGGCTGCGCGCCCTCGAGCACGTGCTCAGCGTCGAGCTGTCCGGCGGCGAACTCGTCTGCACCTGCGAGGCGAGCCCGCACAACCTGGTCGACATCCTCGACACGCTGCGCGCCGCCGACGTGGCGCTCGGCCGCGTGTGGAGCGAGCCGCCGACCCTCAACGACGTGTTCCTCGAGATCACCGGCCGCGAGCTGCGCGACTAGGGGGCAGCTATGTTCAACACCATTATCATTACGGTCAAGACGCTGCTGCGCCGGCCGAGCACGTGGGTTTGGGGCGTTCTCTTTCCCATCGCGCTTTCCACGATGTTCATGTTTATGTTTGCGAATCTGAGCTCCGACGGCACGGTCGACCCGGTGCCGGTGGCCGTCGTGGCGGATGAGGCCTGGGACGCCTCGACCTTTAAGGACGTGGCGACGTCGCTTGCCAAGGAAGGCGACGACCAGCTGCTCGAGATCCACGAGTGCGACGATACAGCCGATGCGAACCGTGCGCTTAAGGCCGGCGAAGTCGCGGGCATTTACACGGTCGACGCCGAAGGCACGCCCAAACTCACGCTGCTTTCGAGCTATGACAACTCGCGCGCCTCGTCGGTACTCACCGACCGCAGCATTCTGGAGACGGTGGCAAGCTCGTATACGCAAAATGCCGAGCTCATGTCCCAGATTGCCCAGGACAACCCGGCGGCGCTCGCCGACCCGGAGGCGGTTGCGCGCGCCCTGTCGCTCGAGGGCGGCACCCGCCGCGTAAGCCTGACACGCACAACGCCCGATGGCACGGTCATCTACTACTACGCGCTCTTTGGCCTGGTCGCGATGATGTCTGCCGAGTTTGCCGCCTTGAGCGTCGTCGACCTGCAGCCCAATCTGTCGGGCCTTGGCGCACGTCGCTGCGTGGGCGGCCTTTCCAAGACGGCATCACTGGCTGGCATTTTTGTGGGCTCGTGGCTGGTTTCCTTTGCCTCGATGACGATTGCGATCGGCTACGTGCGCCTGGTCGTGGGCGTCGACTTTGGCGGGCGCGAGGGGCTGTGTCTGGTGGGCGGTGCCGCTTCCGCGCTTGCCGCCACGGGTCTGGGACTCTTTGTGGGCACGCTTCCCGTTAAGGGCGGAAAGGCGTCCAAGTCGGGCATCCTCACGGGCTTTGCCACCACGTGCGCCCTGTTCGCCGGCCTCTACGGCGAGCCGGCGATGGCACTTGCCGACGACGTCGCCCGCGCCTGCCCGGCCGAGTGCTGGCTCAACCCCGTCAAGCTCATCTGCGACATGTTCAATCGCCTGTATTTCTTTGAGGACCTGAGCCCCTTTGCCGTTCGCGCCGGCGCGCTGGTCCTTATGGCGCTGCTGTTCGTTGCCGCCGCCACGCTGATCTTTGGAAGGAGCCGCTATGAGCACCTTTAAGACCGCGCTTCGCATGGCGCTGGCGCACCCGTTCTACCTGCTCATCTATACGGTGTTCATCTCGCTCATGGGCGTATTCATCGCGGCATCGGTGAGCTGGAACTCGTCGCAGCTCACCGAGTATAAGCCCTACGACACCAACGTGATCGTGGTCGACCGCGACAATAGCGACCTTTCGTGTGCGCTTACCAAGCATCTGGGTTCGCGTTTTGAGCTGGTCACGGGCGTCGGCGACGACACCTACGACCTTGCGGACGCGCTCTCCAAGAGCAACAGCGCCAAAGGTAGCGCCGACTGCGTGTTCTTTATCCCGGAGGGGTTTGAGGGCGACCTTGTTGCAGCCGCCCGCGCGGGGGAGTCTCTGCCCAAGCTCGATGTGACCTACGGCGCCGGCACCATGGCAGCGGCGCTTTCGTCTGCCGAGGCCTCGCGCTGGATCTCGCTCGCGGGCGCTGCGGCGGCCCTAGAGCCCGCCGCCTCTAACGGCGATGTCGCCAAGGCCGCCGAGCATGCGGCCGCGAAGCGCGCCGAGGTCGAGATCGAGCAGGTCAAGGTCGATTCGACTGCCGCCGCCACGCTCGAGTCGTATTTCAATTTTGGTGCGTATGCGATTATCTCGTCGGTCATCGTATCGGTGGGGCTGGTGTTCTCGGGCATGAACGAGCCCGAGCGCGTGCGTCGTATGGATGCCGGCCCAATCTCCGAGCGCCAGCGTTCGCTTGCCGTGTTTGCGGCCGCCGCCGTGCTCACCGTCTGCATCTGGTTTGTGTCGAGCATGATGGGCGTCGTGGGCTTTGCCGGCGCGGTCGCCGAGGTCGGTGTGGGTCGTGTGTGCCTGGCGCTGGCGGCGACGTTTGCCCTGGCGTGCACGCCGCTGGCCGTTGGCTTTACGTTGTCGAGCTTGGGCGCGCGCGAGGAACTGCTCAACGGCGTGGGCAACCTGCTTGGCATGCTCATGACGTTTTTGGGCGGAGCCTGGATGCCGCTGTCGCTGATGGGCCCGGCCGTGCAGACCGTGGCGCACTTTGTGCCGACATATTGGGTGAACGACGCGATCGGCAAGGCGCTCGCATCGGATTTGACGTCTGCCGTGCTGGGCGACATCGCCTGCGACCTAGGCGTCACGGCGCTCTTTGCCATGGCCATTGCCGCCGTGGGCCTCGCCCTCGCACGCGCCAAATCCCGCGCCTAGCCACCTAGTCATTTAAGAACGTCCCCAATGGCTAGTCTGAAATAAATCCCAGGCCTCGCTCCAAAATAGTTCGCCAAGGTTTACTATTACGTTCATAAAGTAGTACGAGGTTAACAATGGGGGATACCATGGCAACGCAGAGAACCTACGTCCAGGTTAAGGATCTCAAAAAGCACTACGGCGACGGTGATGCGCGCCTGACGGTACTCGATGGCATCGACACGTCCATCAACCGCGGCGAGATCTGCGTCATGCTGGGGCCCTCTGGCTCGGGCAAATCGACATTCCTCAACCTGATCGGCGGCCTGGAGGATGCCGACGCCGGCTCTATTTTGGTGGACGGCTGCGACCTCACCACACTCAAGCCTACCGACCTGGGCGAATACCGACGCCGTGAGCTGGGCTTTGTCTTTCAGTTCTACAACCTGGTGCCCGATCTCACCATCAAGGAGAACATCGAGGTCACGGCACACCTGTCCAAAAACCCGCTCAATGTCGACGACCTGCTGCGTTCGCTGGGCCTCTACGAGCACCGCAACAAGTTTCCGCGCCAGGTTTCGGGTGGCCAGCAGCAGCGCTGTGCCATCGGCCGCGCGCTCGTCAAAAACCCGGGTTTGCTGCTGTGCGACGAGCCCACGGGCGCGCTTGACTACAAGACGTCCAAGGAAATCTTGCAGCTCATGGAGGATGTCAACCGCACCTACGGCTGCACCATCATCATTGTCACCCACAATGCCGCCATCGCGCGCATGGCCAATCGCGTGCTGCGCCTGCGCGACGGGCGCATCGTCGAGGATGAGCTCAACGAGTCGCCCGCCGCGGCCGCCGAGCTCGATTGGTAGGCGGCGCCATGACACCTCTCGCAAAACGTCTCCCGCGCGAGCTGCGCCGCAATATCGGCAAGTACCTGGGCATCTTTTTTCTTATGTGCGGAAGCATCGCCCTTACCTCGGGCTTTTTGCTCGCGGCGCATTCCATCGGTTGCCTTATCGACGACATGCGCGGTGCGTACACGATTGAGGACGGCCGCGTGACCACCTCCTTCGAGGCCACCAAAGACCAGCTCAAGGCGGCCGAGGATGCAGCCGGCGACGTCGGCGGCGTTACGCTCTACAAGAATTTCTCCATCGACGCCATCATCAAAAAGACCGCCGGCGACGACGGCACCAAGCGCACGCTGCGCACCTATGCGCACCGCACCAAGGTCGATATCGCGTCCTACTGTGAGGGCAAGGAGCCCAAGACGGACGATGAGGTGGCAATCGACCGTGTCTTCGCCACCAACAACGACCTCGCCGTGGGCGATAAGGTCGAGCTTGAGGGCCGCACCTACACCATCTGCGGCATCATGACGCAGCCCGATAGTCAGGCATTGTTCCTCAACAACTCGGACTTTACGGTGAACACCATCACCTATGGCGTGGCCGAGGTTACCGATGCCGGTTTTGCTGCGCTCGAGGATGTCGGCGGCGCGCCCGCCTATACGTACTCCTTTACCTTTAACGACCGCGACCTCCCCACCGCGGATCGCATCGACGCCGAGCAAGATATGGTCGAGGCACTGACCGACGCCGATGCGCGCGTGGACGATCTGATCGATGCTGATTCCAACCAGGGCATTGGCTATGCGCGCGACGACGTGGACGGCGACTCCATGATGTGGATGACGCTGCTCGACATCATCATCGTGATCATGGCGTTTGTCTTTGTGGTCCTTACCGACGCCACCATCGAGGAGGAGAGCGCCATCATCGGCGCGCTGCTCGCCAGCGGCTATCGTCGACGCGAGATCGTGCTGCACTACCTTGCGCTTCCCGCCATCGTGGGCGTGGCCGCGGCGCTTTTGGGCACCGCGCTCGGCGTTGTGTTCTTTACCGAGCCCATGCGCAGCCTCTATTACGGTTCGTACAGCCTGCCGCCCTTCCAGGTGTACTGGAGCTGGGAGATCTTTGTGAAGTGCGCCGTGGTTCCCGCCGTCGCGCTCATCCTCATCACGCTGGTGGGCCTGCTTCGCAAAATGGGCAAGACGCCGTTGCAGTTCCTTCGTCACGAGGCGAGCGGCAAATCGGGCACCAAGCGCGGCTTGCAGCTGCCGGAGCGCATGGGTTTTGTTTCCCGCTTCCGCCTGCGCATCTTCCTGCGCAACCTGGGCAACTTCGCCACGCTCTTCGTGGGCATTGCGTTTGCCTCGCTGCTGCTTCTCTTTGGCCTGGCGATTCTGCCCACGATGACGCACTACGCGGACAACCTCGAGACGAGCCTGGTCGCCGAGCACCAGTACACGCTCAAGGCTCCGCTGGAGCTCGAGGGCACTGCCGAGGAGCGTGAGCAGTGGTCGGCACTCGAGCGCTTGCAGTCGGTTGACGGCGCGCTGCTTTCCGCCGCCCAGGATGCCGATGATGAGCTCGACGACGCGGCCGATGCGGCGCAGACGGCGGCCAATGCCGCGACCAACGCTCCGTCTGCTGAGAACCTGGCCGCGGCGCAGGACGCGCTTGCCAAGGTCCAGGACAAGAAGGATGCGCTCTACGCGCGCCTCGATGACTTTGCCGATGCCCTCGGCTGCAACCGCGACGAGGCTATCGACCTGATTGACAAGGCCTCTAAGGTCGACACTGACAACGACGATATCCACCCGGTCAGTACGACCGACAACGGCGCGGGCGCAATCGAGCAGGCCGAGAAATATGCCGTTTACCAGCTGCAATACGACCGCGGCGATGGTAATGGCGAGGAGACGATTTCCGTCTACGGCATTTCATCCGATTCGCGCTATTGGAAAGACCTCAACGTTGGCGACGGCCGCGTCGTCTTTGGCGGCGGTCTGCTCGATAAGTTTGGCTGGAGCGAGGGCCAGAAGGTCACACTCAGCGACAAGTACGAGGGCGAGCATTATTCCCTTGAGTACGCGGGCAAGGATTGTGCCTGGGGCTCAAAGTCGGACATGAATATCTATATGAGCATCGACGACTTTAACGAGCTGTTCGACAACGACGCCGCCTACTTTAACGGCTATGTGAGCGACGAGAAGCTCGACTTCGATGCTCGTTACTTTGCCGGCGACATCACGCCCGACGACATGCGCGCCGTGGGCGACCAGTTTATAGGCATGATGAGCAAAATGATCGGCATGATGGTTGGGCTCGCGGTGTTTATCTTCCTGTTGTTTATGTACCTGCTGACTAAGGCTGTGATCGACCATAGCGCCCGGTCGATTAGCTACATGAAGGTCTTTGGCTATCGCGATGGCGAGATCTCGCATCTGTACATCCGGTCGATCACACTGTGCGTGGCGGCGTCGCTTGTGCTGAGCCTGCCGGTCATTATCGGCTCGCTCACGGCCATCTTCCGCTCGATGCTGCTCGCCTACAACGGCAATATCGAGATCTACGTGCCCGCTTGGTCCATGGCTGCATGCGTCGGCATTGGCTTTGCGACCTACCTGGTCGTGGCGCTGCTGCACACGCGCTCTATCAAGCGCGTGAGCCTGGCCGAGGCCCTCAAGGTGCAGGAATAGTCATTTAAGAACGTCCCCAATGACTAGGTGCCGTACTTGACTTTAACTCTGCTTTAACTGGTACCATCCTCTTATGTCTGTAACGCCATATAGACCGAGGGGATAGATCTATGACCGCAACTGCACCCGCAGCACCCGCTAAGGTGTACTTTACCAACCTGCGCACGCATGCTCGCGAGAGCCAGCTCGACAAGCTCAAGCGCCTCATCCGTCGCGCCGGTATCGAGCAGATCGACTTTGAGAACAAGTTCGTCGCCATCAAGATTCACTTTGGCGAGCTTGGCAACCTGAGCTTTTTGCGCCCCAACTACGCCCGCGCCGTCGCGGATGTCGTGAAGGAGCTGGGCGGCAAGCCCTTCCTCACCGACTGCAACACGCTCTACGTCGGTAGCCGCAAAAACGCGCTCGAGCACATCGATACCGCCTATCAGAACGGCTTTACCCCGTATGCCACGGGTTGCCAGATTATCATCGCCGACGGTCTCAAGGGCACCGACGAGGCGCTCGTTCCGGTCGAGGGCGGCGAGTACGTGCACGAGGCCAAGATCGGTCAGGCGCTCATGGACGCCGACATTGTGATCAGCCTCACCCACTTTAAGGGCCATGAGCAGGCCGGTTTTGGTGGCGCCATGAAGAACCTGGGTATGGGTGGCGGCAGCCGCGCCGGCAAGATGGAGCAGCATGCCGCCGGCAAGCCGAACGTTGCGACCGAGCACTGCGTTGGCTGCCGTGCCTGCGAAAAGATCTGCGCGCACAACGCCATCTCGTTCGACGACACCCGCGAGCGCGAGCTTGCCAGCGGTGCTACTCGCACGGTGCACGTGGCCACCATCGACCACGATCGCTGCGTGGGCTGCGGCCGCTGCATCGGCGTGTGCAACCAGGACGCCATCAAGCCCGGCTATGAGGCCGCGGCCGACGTGCTCAACTGTAAGATCGCCGAGTACACCAAGGCTGTTGTCCAGGATCGTCCCAGCTTCCATATCTCGCTTGCCATGGATATCAGCCCCAACTGCGACTGCCATCCCGAAAACGACACGCCTATCGTCAACGATATCGGCATGTTTGCGAGCTTCGACCCGGTCGCCATCGACCAGGCCTGCGCCGATGCCGTCATGGCATCCGAGCCGCTGCCCAACACCGAGCTTACCGATAGTGCTGCCAAGATGGAGCACAATCACGAGCATCTGGAGGGCGAGCAGGCCAAGGACCCCTTCTGCATCACGCATCCCGACACCGACTGGCGCACGTGTATCGCACACGCCGAGAAGATCGGTCTGGGCACGAGCGAGTATGAGCTCATCGAGGTCAAATAGCGCCTATCTATTGGACATATCAAGCGCTTTTGTAGCGCAACGTTAGCAAAAGCCGCCCGTGAGCACAGGGGGGCTTTTCGGAAGTGCGGTGAAAAATCGAATACCGCCGACCACAAACCGTTTTTTGGCAACAAAACCCCTGATAAATTGTTGGTAAAACCGCGCTCTGGTCGGGCTTCCCGCGATTTTCCCCGCACTTCCGAAAATAGGGGGCCAGATAAAGCCCCAGACGTTGCTTTTTTACCTAAAAATACTCGTCGAGGAAGTTGTTGACCGTGTTCCAGTAGAGCTCGGGGTCAACTTGCGCACTCTTGGCGTGGGTGGCGCCATGGATGCTGAGCTTTTGCTTGACCTTGCTGGCGCACGCCTCGTAGTTTTGGTCGAGCATGTCGTACGGCACAAAGGTGTCCTGGTCGCCGTGGATAAACAGCATGGGAACCGTCGCGTGTTTGAGTTGCCCCACACTGCTCGCCTTATGAAAGTCGTAGCCCGCGCGCACGTTGCATACCAAGTTTGCTACATCGAGCAAGGGAAAGCTGGGCAGGCCGAACACGTCCTTGAGCTGCAGAGAAAACTCGTCCCAAACACTCGTATAGCCGCAGTCCTCGATAATGCATTTCACGTTTGCGGGCAGAGATTCCCCCGCGACGTTCATGGCGGTTGCCGCGCCCATCGACTCGCCAAAGACCAGGATGCGCGCCTCGGGGTCAGCCTGAACGATTCGCTCGATCCATGCGACGATGTCGAGGCGCTCGGGCCAGCCCATGCCGATATAGTCGCCGCCGGAGCGTTCGTGGGCGCGGGCGGCGGGTGCGAGTACGTTCATGCCGCGGTCGTGGAATCGCTTGACGTATCGGGCCATACCGATGGGCTCGTTGGTATATCCATGCAGACAGACGGCGTAGTCGTGCGTGCTCTCCGACGCAGCAAAATACCAAGCGGCAAGCTCGGTTCCGTCATCTGCGGTGAGGCTGCTGCTCTCGCGATTCTCTTTAAACCACGCCCGCGCCTCGGTGTCCTCGGCATCCGGCTGCTCACCTTCTTTGTCGTTCTTGCTATCCTGCATCATCTTCATGGTGTACGGCGCTTGGGGGTTCAGGGCAAAGTCAAACAAAAAGTTGCCGGCAAACCCCAGCAGCGCGACAACGACTACCAACGTAACAATGCCGGCTATCTTGAGCTTTCGATGGGAACGTGCGTTTTGAGCCATGCGGTATTCTCCTATAAGATGTTAATACATCAACATTTAATGCAAGCGCATTATGGACGTTCGCCGTTGATGCGTCAACAGGCAAAGAATGGGTAAACAAAGGGTCACGTATGGTGCAAATTTCGCACGTACCCAGACGCTTTGATATAGTGTTGAGAACTCTTTACGTTGGAGGATGTAACCGGCATGTCCGATTCGAGCGACAGTTCTAAGCCGCGACCCAAGACCGCGGCCGTTCCACACTACACGGTGGGCGAGGAGATCATGAACTCCGTCACCCATGGTGTCGGCTGCCTGCTGGGTATCGCCGGCCTGGTACTCCTGATCGTATTCGCTGCCCTGCGCGGCGGAGGCCCGGCCCACATGGCCGCGGCAATTGTCTATGGCGTCAGCATTATCCTCGAATATCTGGCCTCCACGCTCTATCACGCGATTCAGCCCGCTCGCGCCAAGCGCGTGTTTCGCATCATCGACCACAGCTGCATCTACCTGCTCATAGCCGGCAGTTATACGCCGTTTTGCCTCATCACGCTTGCAAACGACGGTGGCCCTGCGCTGTTCTTTGCCGTATGGGCCATCGCCATTATCGGCATCGCCCTCGAGTGCTTTATGCGCGAGCGTCAACCGCACTGGGTAAGCGGCCTGGTCTACCTGCTGATGGGCTGGCTCGTCGTCTTTAAGCTGCCCGAGCTCGTGGCGCTGCTGAACCCCGTCGCGCTTGCCCTGCTCGCCGTCGGCGGCGTGTGCTACACCGTGGGCGTGCCGTTCTATATCGCCAAAAACGTGCGCTATCTGCACAGTGTTTTCCACTTGTGGGTGCTCGCCGGCAGCATCTTCCAGTTCATGGCGGTGATCCTCTTCGTAATCTAGCGACCACGCCTGCGCGCCCGCGTCCTCGTTTGGGCGTCGGCGCAATTGCCGTATCCGTCATCAACGTTTTACCCTGACGTCCCGAATCTTGGAGGTTCGAGAAACTCCCGATGGACATAACCATCTCCCTTATTACCACGCTCGTCCTGACGCTTATCAACGGCTACTTCTCTATGTCCGAGATGGCTCTCACCACGGCTAAGCGCGCCGTGTTGGAGCACGATGCCGAGGAGGGCGATAAGCGCGCCGAGCGCGCCGTCCAGCTCGCCGCCGACTCCGATCAGCTGTTGGCCACCATCCAGGTCGCCATCACGCTCGTGGGCTTCGCCTCGTCCGCCGTCGCCTCGACGAGCCTGTCCGACCCGCTTGCCACATGGCTCATGAGCTTTGGCATCGCGCCGCTTTCCGCCATCGCGCGCGGCCTGGCGCCGGTCATCATCACCGTCGCCGTCGCCTTTGTGTCCATCGTGATCGGCGAGCTCGTGCCCAAACGCATCGGCCTCGCTAACGCCGAGGGCGTATCCAAGCAGGTCGTGGGGCCGCTTTCCGTGTTCCAAAAGATCGCCCGCCCGCTCGTGTGGCTGACCGGTGCCTGCTCCGATGGCCTGGCCCGCATCCTGCGCATCAAGAGCGCCGACGACCGCCAAAACGTCTCGGAGGAAGAGATCAAGTACATGGTCTCAGAGCAGGACGACCTGCTCGACGAGGAAAAGCGCATGATCCACGAGATCTTCGACCTGGGCGACACCGTTGCCCGCGAGGTCATGGTGCCGCGCGTGGACACCACCATGTGCGAGGACGACGAGACGGTCGCCGACGTGCTGTCCACCATGCGCCAGACCGGCTTCAGCCGCATCCCCGTCTACCACGAGGATCCCGACAACGTCGCGGGCATCGCGCACATCAAGGACCTGATCCAGCCCGCGCTCGACGGCAAGGGCGACCAGCCCATCGCCGATTATCTGCGCGACGCCACCTTTGTGCCCGACACCAAGGACATCCTGCCGTTGCTGTCCGAGATGCAGACCTCGCACGACCAGATCGTGGTCGTCGTGGACGAGTACGGCGGCACGGCCGGCATCATCACCATCGAAGATATCGTCGAGGAGATCGTCGGCGAGATCGAGGACGAGTTCGATCCCGACAACAAGTACCTCACGCGCCTTTCGCGCCGTGAGTGGCTTGTCGATGGGCGTTTTTCGTGCGATGACGCGATTGAGCTTGGCTGGCCGCTCGAGGAAAGCGATGATTATGAGACCATCGCCGGCTGGATTTTGGAGCTTTGCGACTCGGTGCCCGACATCGGAGAGGTGTTTGAGGTCGCGGGGTACAAGTTCAAGGTACAGTCGATGCGTGGCCAGCGCATCTCGCTCATTCGCGTGATCGCTCCGGCTGAAACCGATAAGAAGGATTCCGAGTCCTCGGCAGAGAAGCCGGCGGCGTCGGGTGCGGGCTCTGTGGATCCGCACGATGGCGACGAGTAGGGCAAGGAAGAGTAGGGGAGAGTTATGGCAGGCCTGTTCAACATCCTTAAGGTCACCGTCAGCGAGGACAAGATTTGCGCGCACGTGCTGGTGAACCCCGGCATGCCGCTCATGACCTCGGAGGATATCGAGGCCACGGCGCGCGTGTACTACCTGGTGCCCGCGATTGCCAAGCATCTGTGCCTGGGCGATTCGGGTCGCGAGTTCCAGGACTGCATGGGTCAGACCGAGCTTTGCCACCTGCTGGAGCACGTGACGGTCGAGCTCATGAACGAGACCGGTCTTGCCGGCAGCATCTCGTGCGGTCGCACCCGCGTGAGCGAGCATGACGAGCGTGTCTTTGAGGTCGAGCTTTCGTGTCCCGACGATGCGTTGGCCATCGGCGCGCTGTCGTCGGCGACCTTTATGATGGACTGGGCGTACCTGCATGCCGATCAGCCGGCCCCCGACGTGGAAGGCACGGTCGCGGGCCTGCGCAACCTGGTGCTGGGCATGCGTGCCGAGGCCGAGGGCAAGGACCCGCACGAGGCCGTTGCCGCTGCGAACGGCGAGGACGTGGCCGAGGATGCGCCCGAGGGCGACGCTCCTGCCGATGCCGACACTGAACCTGTTGCTGAGGCGCCTGCTGAGCCCGAGCCTGCGGAGCCCCAAGGCGTCCCGAGCTTTGACGACGAGCCGCAGATGCCAATCGATACCGAGGGTGCGGTCGCCGAGAACCACGAGGCCCCCGCGGCCGTCTTTGGCG
>USEF01000022.1 GCA_900553475.1 uncultured Collinsella sp.
TGCGCTACTTCAACCCCATCGGTGCCCACAAGTCCGGCCTCATCGGCGAGGACCCCAACGGCATCCCCAACAACCTGATGCCCTACATCGCCAAGGTGGCCGTGGGCAAGCTGGAAAAAGTGCATGTCTTTGGCAACGACTACCCCACCCCCGACGGCACCGGCGTGCGCGATTACATCCACGTGTGCGATCTGGCATCTGGTCACGTGGCCGCCCTCAACTGGATGAACGGCAAGACCGGCGTCGAGATCTTTAACTTGGGCACCGGCACCGGGACCTCGGTACTCGAGGTCGTCGCCGCCTTCTCCAAGGCTTGTGGCAAGGAGCTGCCCTACGTGATCCGCGAGCGCCGCGCCGGCGACATCGCTGCCAACTGGTGCGATGCCTCCAAGGCCGAGCGCATGATGGGCTGGAAGGCCCAGTACGACATCGCGGACATGTGCCGCGATAGCTGGAACTGGCAGAGCCACAACCCCAACGGCTTCGCCGACGCCGAGTAGCAAAACCTACATACCGCTCTTGCCCCGATCTCACGTTGTGAGGTCGGGGCTTTTTCATGGCATGTAACCATTCGCCGAAAATCGACCAACTTTTTTATCTTGCCTGTACATGTTTAAACAACATGTTTTACAATAGGCGTATCGAATCAGAACATCGGAGGCGGACTGCACACCCATCGGCAGGCCGACCCCACAACAAGAAGGTTGGTGAGCGCATTCATGGAGCGTGCAAGCGGCGTCCTCATGCCCGTCTCATCTCTGCCCGGACCATACGGAATCGGCGGCTTTGGTTGGAATGCCTACGACTTCGTCGATTTTCTCGCCTCGTGCAAACAACATTACTGGCAGATTCTGCCCCTTACGACGACCAGCTATGGCGATTCGCCCTATCAGTCGTTCTCGGCCCGCGCTGGCAACCCCAACTTCATCGACTTTGCCGAGCTTATCGAGGCAGGGTATCTGGAGCAGCGCGATATCGATGGCGTGTATCTGGGATCCGACCCCAGCAATGTCGACTACGGTGCTATCTTTGGCGGCCGCCGTCAGATTCTCGACCGTGCCGCCGAGCGCTTTGCTGCCGACAAGCCGGCCGATTTCGATGACTTTATCCAGGCCAACGAGGACTGGCTCATCCCCTACTGTGAGTTCATGACCGTCAAAGAGGAGTGCGGTCTCAAGGCGTTTTGGGAGTGGCCCGCGGAGCTCCACACCCGCGGCGAGGCTTCCGCCAAGGTCTGCGCCGACCATCCGGCGCGTATGCTCTACCACCAGATGACGCAGTACTTCTTCGATCGCCAGTGGAACCGCCTCAAGGCCTATGCCAACGAGCGCGACATTCTCATCATCGGCGACCTGCCCATCTATGTCTCGCGTGACTCCGTCGAGATGTGGGCGACGCCTGAGCTCTTTAAGATCGACGCCGCCGGCAATCCCGTGAGCGTCGCCGGCACGCCGCCCGACCAGTTCTCGGCCACCGGCCAGTACTGGGGCAACCCCATCTACGACTGGGACGCCATGGAGTCCGACGGCTTCTCCTGGTGGGAGGGCCGCATTCGCGCCGCCCTCGACATGTACGACGTCATCCGCCTGGATCACTTCCGCGGCTTCGAGGCCTATTGGGAGGTGCCGTTCTCCTCGCCCGATTCGTCCTACGGTTCGTGGACGCAGGGTCCCGGCCTCAAGTTCTTTAAGACGCTCGAGGAAAAGCTCGGCACGCTGCCCATCATCGCCGAGGACTTGGGCTTCCTCACCCCCGGCGTCATCGACATGCGCGACAACTCGGGCTTCCCCGGCATGAAGATCCTGCAGTTTGCCTTTGAGGGCACCAACTCGTACTACCTGCCGCATAACTACATCGCCAACACCGTCGCCTATGTGGGCACCCACGATAACGAGACGGCGCGCGGTTGGTTTGAGGGAACGGCCACCCCGCGTCAGCGCGAGCAGGCAGCCCTGTACACCCATCAGCAGGCCGGCGAACCCATGGCCGACGCACTCAACCGCACCATCGCCGCCAGTGTGAGCGACACCTGCATCTACACCATGCAGGACCTGCTCAACTTGGGCAACGAGGCGCGCATCAACACCCCTGCCACGCTGGGCGGCAACTGGACCTGGCGCATGCTCGACGGCGCCATCACCCGAGAGCTCGAGCACAAACTCACCGACTGGACCGAGACCTACTTCCGCATCCCGTCGGAAGCCGAAATCGAGCTTCCTCAATAGGAGCTACCGCGCCCGACCCCTCCCCACCGTGCGGACGCGCTTGCTTTTCCCGCGCGAGGCCACCCCAATCCCCTCGCGCGGGCTTCTTATGAATTGCAGACATGTAATCAACCCATTACAGGAGGAAACATGCCCCGTATCGATCTCGCAGAACTCGCCGAGCAGTCTTTTGGCACCTCGCTCGAGCAGCTCGACGACCGTCGCATTTACAAGCTGCTGGTCAAACTCGTGCAGGAGCGCTCCGCCGCCCGCCCGCTCAACAACGGCAAGAAAAAGCTCTATTACATTTCCGCCGAATTTCTGATCGGCAAGCTGCTCATCAACAACATGATCGACCTCGGCATCTACGACGAGGTCAAGGACCAGCTCACCGCCGCAGGCCACAACCTCAACAAGATCGAGGAATTCGAGGTCGAGCCGTCACTCGGCAACGGCGGCCTGGGCCGCTTGGCCGCATGCTTCCTGGATTCCATCGCCACGCTGGGCTTGACCGGCGATGGTGTGGGCCTCAACTATCACTACGGTCTGTTCCGTCAGCGCTTTGTCGACAACCAGCAGAAGGCCGTCCCCGACGAGTGGCTCGGTGAGCAGGACATCCTAGTCGACGATGACCGCTCCTACACCGTCGAGTTCGGCGATTTTGCCGTTACCTCCAAGCTCGTCAACATCGATGTGCCCGGTTACGGCCAGCCCACCAAGAACCGCCTGCGCCTGTTCGACCTGGCGAGCGTCGACGACGGCCTGGTCCCCGGCAGCTCCATCGACTTCGACAAGACCGAGATCGCCAAGAACCTCACCTTGTTCCTCTACCCCGACGATTCCGACGAGCAGGGCCGCCTACTTCGCATCTATCAGGAATACTTCATGGTGAGCAACGCCGCCCAGCTCTTGATCGACGAGGCCGTCGAGCGCGGCAGCAACCTGCACGATCTGGCCGATTACGCCGTTGTCCAGATCAACGACACGCACCCCACCATGGTCATCCCCGAGCTCATTCGCTTGCTCACCACCGAGCATGGCATCGAGTTTGACGAGGCCGTGACCATCGTACGCTCCATGGTCGCCTACACTAACCACACGATTCTTGCCGAGGCGCTCGAGAAGTGGCCGCTCACCAGCCTGCGGAAGGTCTCCCCTGCCATCGCCGACATTATCGTCAAGCTCGATGAGATCGCGAAGGCCGAGCACGATGACCCGCGCGTCGCCATCATCGACGAGCACGACACCGTCCACATGGCCCACATGGACATCCACTTTGGCTTCTCCATCAACGGCGTAGCCGCCCTCCACACCAAGATCCTGGAGGACACCGAGCTTCATCCGTTCTACGAGATCTATCCCGAGAAGTTCTCCAACAAGACCAACGGCATCACCTTCCGCCGCTGGATCCATGGGGCCAACCCCGCGCTCGCCAGCCTGCTCGACGATGTGATCGGCACCGACTGGCGCAGCACCGGCGATCTGAGCAAACTCGCCAAGTTCGCCGACGACAAGGACGTTCTTGAGCGCCTGGCCGCCACCAAGGTCGAGGCCAAGGCCATCATGCGCCAGTTCATGGCGCTCGAGCAGGGCGTGACGATTCCCTCCAACGCCATCATCGATGTTCAGGTCAAGCGTATCCACGAGTACAAGCGCCAGCAGATGCTCGCGCTCTACATCATCTGGAAGTATCTCGACATCAAGAACGGCAACAGACCTAAGCACCCCGTCACCATCATCTTTGGCGGCAAGGCGGCGCCTGCCTACACTATCGCGCAGGACATCATCCATCTGATCTTGACGCTGTCGCAGTGGATTGCAAACGACCCCGACGTGGCCCCCTACCTGCAGGTTGTCATGATCGAGAACTACAACGTCACCGCCGCCGAGCGCGTGATCCCCGCCGCTGACATCTCCGAGCAGATCAGCCTGGCCTCCAAGGAGGCGAGCGGTACCTCCAACATGAAGTTCATGCTCAACGGCGCCCTAACCCTGTGCACGCTCGACGGCGCCAACGTGGAGATTGCCGAGCTCGTGGGCGACGAGAACATCTATACCTTTGGTGCCTCGTCCAAACAGGTCGAGCAGCTCTATGCCAACGGCACCTATGACGCCGGTGTGCTCTACCGCAAGCCCGGCATTAAACTGCTGGTGGACTTCATCACCAACCCGGCCTTTATGGCGACCGGCAATGCCGAGCGCCTGCAGCGCCTGCACGACGACATTAAGGGCAAGGACTGGTTTATGGCCCTGCTCGACATTGAGGAGTACATCCAGACCAAGGAGCGCGTGCTGGCCGACTACGAGGACCAGGACGCCTGGATGCGCAAGGCGCTCATCAATATCGCCAACGCCGGCACCTTCTCGTCCGACCGCACCATCTCCCAGTACAACGACGAGATCTGGCACCTGAACTAATTTCGCTTCCCTTACCCATCCTCTTGAGAAACGGAGTCGTGGTAACACGGCTCCGTTTTTTGTGCCGATACGCCGGTCTATGGTTTGTCTCGACCAAACAATCTCGATCTGTAACAACTACTCGGTAAAAACGGTCTCAGCTGTTACAGATTGAGACATACCGGCCCCTCCCCTTGGGTTTATCTCAATCTGTAACATCTAGCAGCTGAAATTCACCTTCGGTGTTACAGATTTAGATGAAATGGTTAGCTCAGCGGAACCGTCTCGATCTGTAACATCTAACGTCCGAAATCGGCCCTATCTGTTACAGATCGAGACAAACGACCGGCCAGACAACCCCAACACAAAGAAAGGCTCCCCTCTCGCCCAGTGGACGGGAGGGGAGCCTTATATGTGACCGCGGCAAAAGGATGGCAATACCGCAGTCGCCCAAAGGGAGGGCCCGGATGCACCAGGCCTAGATAAGGTTCTTGCCAGAGACCTTATCGAAGAGGTGGGTCGCGTTCTTCTCGAACTTGAACCAGATGGTGTCGCCAGCCTTGAGCGCGCCCTTGGCCTCGAGGTCGACGACGGGGATAATCAGGACAAACTGGCCGTCGGGGGCGGTCACGTGGACGTGCTCGGTCGAACCCATGAGCTCGGTCACCTCGACGGTACCCTGGAGCGCACCCTCCTCGCCCTTGTCGGCAAGCAGGATCTGCTCGGGGCGCACGCCGGCCGTGATCTCCTTCACGTCGCCGCCGTCCCAGTTAAGAGCGAGTTGAGCGCAGGTCTCGGGGGCGAGAGCAACGTTCATGTCCTCGGTCTTGACGGTAAAGCCGTTGCCCGAGCGCACCAGCTGGGCATCGAAGAAGTTCATCTGCGGCACGCCGATGAAGCCGGCGACGAAGATGTTCGCGGGATGGTTGAAGACCTCCTGCGGCGTGGCGATCTGCTGGACGACGCCGTCCTTCATGACCACGATGCGGTCGCCAAGGGTCATGGCCTCGGTCTGGTCGTGAGTGACGTAGATGAACGTGCCCTTGATCTCGTGGCGCAGCTTGATGAGCTCGGCACGCATCTGGTTACGAAGCTTGGCGTCCAGGTTGGACAGCGGCTCGTCCATCAGGAAGACCTTGGGGTCACGCACGATGGCGCGGCCGATAGCGACACGCTGACGCTGGCCGCCCGAAAGCGCCTTGGGCTTACGGTCGAGGTACTCGGTAATACCCAGGATCTCGGCAGCGGAGCGAACCTTACGGTCGATCTCGTCCTTGGAGACCTTCTTGAGCTCAAGCGTAAACGCCATGTTCTCGTACACCGTCATGTTGGGGTACAGAGCGTAGCTCTGGAACACCATGGCGATGTCGCGGTCCTTGGGCGCCACGTCGTTGACCCGCTTGCCGTCGATGAGCACGTCGCCCGAGGTAATGTCCTCCAGGCCGGCGACCATGCGCATCGTCGTGGACTTACCGCAGCCAGACGGGCCAACGAGGACGACGAACTCCTGGTCGTGAACGGTGAGGTTAAAGTCCTCAACAGCGAGCACGCCATCCTCGGTAACCTTGAGGTTGTGCTTCTTCTCCTCGGTCTTCTTCTTTTTGCCAAAGAAGCCCTTCTTTTTGGACTCGGTGTTGGGATACACCTTCTGAACATGTTTGAGAACGATCTCGGCCATGTCTTTACCTTTCGATATGCGGCACCATGTTGAGGGCGCCGCAGAAACTTGCAAAACAGTTACGGCATCAGCCCTTGACGGCACCTGCCACCACGCCGTCGATGATGTACTTCTGGCAGAGGATGTACATGATGACGATGGGGATAACGACCATCATGATGCAGGCCATCATGGGGCCGAGCTCGACGTGGCCGTAGCCGCCGCGGAAGTACTGGATCAAGATAGGAATGGTCTTGTACTTGGTGGAGTCGAGCGTAAGGTAGGGCAGCAGATAGTCGTTCCAGACCCACATGGTCTCGAGGATGCCGACCGAAAGATAGGTGGGCTTCATGATGGGAAGGACGATCTTAAAGAACACCTGGACCGGGTTGCAGCCGTCGATCATGGCCGCCTCTTCGATCTCGAGCGGGATGTTCTTTACAAAGCCGGCGAACATAAAGACCGCCAGGCCCGCGCCAAAGCCGAGGTAGATAAAGCAGATGTTGAACGGCGTGTTGAAGCCGATGCGGTCCGCCAAATTGGACAGCGTGAACATGAGCATCTGGAAGGGCACGACCATCGAGAAGACGAACAGGTAATAGAAGAAGTTCGAGATCTTGCTGTTGACGCGCACTACGTACCAAGCACACATGGAGCAGCACACCAGAATCAGCACGACCGACGTGACCGTGATGATGAGCGAGTACATAAATGCCGAGGCAAAGCCCTGCTCGTTAAGGGCATGCATGTAGTTTGCGAGGCCGTTGAACGTCTCGGGCGTGAGCAGATCGAATGCCGTGGTGGTGCTGATTGCAGTTGCCTTTTTAAAGGAATTGAGCGCAATCATGAACACGGGGTAGATCCACGCGAGCGACAGAATCGTAAAGAAAATCGAGAGCGCGCGGTTGATAACCTTATCGCGTTTCATTACTGCTGCACCTCCTTGGACCTCGTGGCCTTAAGCTGAATCATGGAGATGGCTACGACCAGGATGCAGAAGATAACTGCCTTGGCCTGACCGATGCCCTGCCATGCGATACCGGCACGCGAATAGAACGTGTTGTAGATGTTCAGGGCGAGCATCTCGGTGGAGTGCGCGGGGGCGCCGCCGGTAAGGGCGAGGTTCTGGTCGAACAGCTTAAAGCCGTTGGTGATGGACAGGAACAGGCAGATAGTGATGGTCGGCATCAGGTTAGGGATCTTAACCTTCCAAAACGTCTGCCATGCCGTGGCACCGTCGACCTTGGCGGCCTCGATGTAGTCGGACGGAATGGACTGCAGACCAGCGATGTAGATGATCATCATGTAGCCGACCTGCTGCCACAGGGTCAGGATGATAAGGCCCCAGAAGCCAGCAGCAGAGTTAAGGGCGATGAGCTGGGCGCCCACGTTGGAGAGCAGGCAGTTGATCAGAATCTGCCAGATGTAGCCCAGCACGATGCCGCCGATCAGGTTAGGCATAAAGAAGATCGTACGGAAGATGTTGGTGCCCTTGAGCGCTTTGCGGGTGAGCGCCTGCGCGATGGCGAGGGCGATCACGTTGATGAGCACCGTCGACAGGAAGGCAAACGCCACGGTAAAGAAGAACGACGTGGCAAACTGCGGATCGGACAGTGCGCGCACGTAGTTCTCGATACCGACAAAGTGCGTGTTGTTGATGGTAATAAACTGGCAGAACGAGAGATAGAAACCCTGGATAAAGGGGATCACGAACCCGATCATAAACGCCAGACACGTGGGCAGCATAAAGAGCGGCCACCAGCGCTTGAGTGCTTTGCCCATAGAAGGGTCCTTTCAATATGCAGGGGGCGGGCAAACCAACGTCTGCCCGCCCCCTGTCGCTAATCAGATAGCTTGGGCAGCAACTGCTTACTCGGAAGCAGCCTTCTCGGTCTTCCAGCCATCGACGAAGGCGTTCTTGACGCCGTCCCACTTGCTGTTGTCGGCAGCATAGGCAATCAGAGCCTGCTTGAGGTTCTTCTTCCACTCCTCAGAGGGGATGTAAACGAAGTCCCAAGCGACGGTCTTCTTGCCGTCCTTGGCCATGGCAACGGCCTGCTGCGAGAAGACGTTGGTGGTCTCCTTAGCGCTCTTGAACGGGGCAGTCAGACCCATCTTGTCAGCGATGATGCTGGTGGCGGTGTCAGAAGTGACGCACCAATACATGAAGTCCTCGGTGGCCTTCTGGGCATCCTCGGAAGCCTGGGAGCTGACGCACCAGTAGTTCTCGCCGCCGGAGCACAGGCCCTGGTTCTCCTCGCCGTCGACACCGATGTAGATGGGCATCATGCCAATCTGATCGTCGGTCATGCCGGCCTTGGTGAGGTCAGCGTAGGCCCAAGAACCGTTCTGATAGAAGACGGCCTTGCCGGTTGCGAACTCGTTGGTGGCGTCGTCGCCGGTCTTGGAGGCAAGCTGCGAAGGATCGCAGGTGGAGTCGGTGATGTACAGGTCGAAAATCTGCTTGAAGTTGTCGAGATACTCGCCCTTGATCTCGTCGTCCTCCTGGTTGTGCTCCTTCTCGAACTCGTAGTAGAGCGGGAGGTTGGCGAGGTGGGTGGTGTAGCGCCAGCTGGAGGAGTCATCCATGCCGGCGGAAGTAAAGGCACCCTCAACACCAAGCTCGTCCTTGCGGGCCTGGATGTCGTCGGCACAAGCCTTCAGCTTGTCGAAGGAGTTGATGTCCTCGGCCTTGTAGCCAGCCTTCTCGAGCAGCTGCTTGTTGTAGATGATGCCGTAGCTCTCCTGGACCCAGTCGATACCCAGATCCTTGCCGTCGGACTGCAGAGCCAGGGAGTCGTCAATGAGCTCACCGCGAAGCTTGGTATCGGACAGGTCGGCGCAGTAATCCTTCCAGTTCTTAAGGCCGGTGGGGCCGTTGACCTGGAACAGGGTCGGAGCGGAGCTCTTGGACATCTCGGACTTGAGCTTCTCCTCGTAGGTGTTGGAGGCGGCGGTCACGATCTTGACCTCGACGCCCTTCTCCTTCTTATAGGCCTTGGCGATCTCCTTCCACTCCTTATCGACCTCGGGCTTGAATTGGAGGAAGTAGACCTCGGCAGCGTCACCAGAAGCAGAGGAGCCGGAGCCGGCAGAACCACCGCAGCCCACGAGACCCAGACCAAGAACCGCAGCCGCGGAACCAGCAAAGCCCAGGAACTGCCTTCTGCTCATTTCGTTCTTCATTACAATCCCCCCTTTCACACCGTGGCGGCACCCTTTGCCGCCGCCTTCGGAGATTGGCTCGGGGACTTTGCCCCTTTTGCTGATTTGTACGATACGCTATTTGGCTAGTTGTTTGAACAAATATTACTAGAGCGGTAGAAAAACTTCGGTGAACGGTAATTTCAACTTGATACTTGACAAGTTTTGTATAAACAATTATTTGTTATCGAATGCAGAGAAACCGCCCGGTCAAGCCGATGCATCGTCGGTTTGACCGGGCGTTTTCTCTTTGAGGGCATGAGTCTCGTCAGGCTGCGAGCTAGCCGGCTATCGCTTGGAATTGACGCGGTAATGGAAGATCTCGGGGTGTGTGCGAGTGTGCGTCACCTCAAACAAGATGCCATCCGAGGTGTACGACTGACTCTCCATGACGGCAACGCAGTTGTATTTGCCGAGGTCAAGATAGCTGCAGTCTTCATCGTTGGCGAGCTCGACACTCACCGTACGGCGGCTCGCCATCACTTTGACACCGCGCTTGTGCTCCAGATAGCCGTAAATAGAATCTGCCGCGATCTCGGGGGTCAGGCCCTTGGCGATCGACGCCAAAAAATAGCCATGGTCCACTTGGCGCGCGTTGCCGTTGAGGCTTCGGACACGCACTACGCGAATCAGCTCCTCGCCCACCCTAAAGCCCAGGCGACAAGAGAGCTGCTCGGTGCAAATCAAATGTTCAAAGGACTTAACGACCGTCGATGCAACGGCATTGTTGCGCTTTGCAAACTCGCCAAACGACTCAACCTCTTCGAGTGCGCCCAACATGTCGGTTTCGCCCTTAAGCCAAATAACGCGCACGCCCTTGCCGTGTATGGGCTGCACAAACATCCCGTCGGCCAGCATGCTCAAAGCGCGGCGGACGGTATTGCGCGTGCAGCCAAATTCCGCGGTCAGCTCGGCTTCGGTTGGCAGCATCTCCTGAAACGCATAGGTCCCATTAATGATGCGCGAGCGTATTTCTCGGTAGATTCCTTCGTATATCGCTTTTGGCATTGTTTCACCTCTACATTATTTATTTCCGGCTAGGCACGATAGCATTTCTTAAAGTTGTTTAAACCGAATATCGGTAAAGCAACAGGATTTAACCGTTGACGGTTTCTGTCGTGCCCAAATCGGTTTCGCTCAAAACTGCCAGCACGACAATCGTCTGGTCCTCTACAATGAATCCATTGTTTAAACGTTTCCCCACGCGCAACGCGCCTCGATATTCGGAAGGCAGAACATGCTGCAAAAAATCCAACGTTTTGGCGGGGCAATGTTCGCTCCCGCCATGCTGTTTTCTATATCGGGCCTCATGGTCGGCGTCTCCGCTCTCGCAACGACTGCGGACATCGTCGGCGATCTAGCCGTATACGGAACCCCTTGGTACGTTTTTTGGGCCATCATCCAGCGCGGCTCATGGACGGTCTTTAAACGCCTCCCGCTCCTTTTTGCCGTAGCGCTGCCTATCGGTCTTGCCCAAAAGCAACCGGCACGCTGCTGCCTCGAGGCACTCGTGGCCTATTTTGCCTATTGCTTCTTTTTGAGCGAGATCATTAAGCTGAGCGGAGACAACCTTGGGCTTAAGTACCCGTCATCTTTGACCCCCGCCAACGGTATCACCGTCATCGACGGCATCAAGACGCTCGACACCGGCATTATCGGCCCGCTGGTGGTATCGGCAACCGTCGTCGCCATCCATGACCGCTTCTACGATGCCAAGGTTCCCGATTGGCTCGGCACCTTCTCGGGCTCCTCGCTGGTCTACCTCATCAGCTTTTTTGCCGTGTTTGCCCTTGCCGCTATCTCGGCCGCCATCGTGCCCTCCGTATACGCAATGACCGAAACGCTGCGCCATGCACTTACGAGCGTCGGCCCCTTTGGCGTGGGCATCTTTGTGTTTTTGGAGCGAGCGCTCGAGCCCATGGGGCTGCACCACCTGCTCTACATGCCGATCTACTACGACAACCTGGTCATTAACGACGGCATCTACGCCACGTGGAGCAGCTTGCTCCCCATCCTCTCCCATAGCACGCGCCCCCTTAATGAACTTGCGCCGTGGGCCGGTTTTACCGCCACCGGCTGGGTCAAGCTCTTTGGCCTTCCTGCCATCGCAGCCGCGTTCTACTCCACCGCAAAACCAGAGCGCCGCGCCGGCCTCAGGGTCATCCTTGTTCCCGCCATCATCGCCTCGGTGGTTTGCGGCGTTACCGAGCCACTCGAGTTTCTCTTTATGTTCACCCACCCCGGGCTCTTTTTTCTCTATGCCGTCTTATCGTCTTGCCTTGCCACAACCATGAATCTCTTTGGCATCGTCGGCATCTTCTCGGGCGGCCTCATGGAGATGGCAGCCTTCAACTTTATTCCGCTCATGCGCACGCATGCCGGTGCCTATCTTTTGGCGCTCGGTATCGGCCTTGCCTTTAGCCTCATCTTTTTTGTTAGTTTTCGAGCACTCATCTTGGTCTATGACCTTAAGACGCCGGGCCGCGAGGATCATGTCGCCAATCGCGCGGCAATCGATCGTTTGACGGAAAGCGGCTTTGCCAAAGAGCAATCTCCCAATGACGAGGTCAATAGTCAATCCGATCAAGATCACGTCCTCGCTGAGCGGGTAATTCAGCTTTTAGGTGGCGTTGGCAATATCGTGGGCGCAACCAACTGCGCCACGCGCCTGCGCGTCGAGGTCGCAGACCCTTCTATCGTTGCAGATAACGCGTCGTTTGTCGCGGTGGGCGCCAAAGGCCTCATCATTACGGGCAAGACCGCCCAGGTGATCATCGGCATCTCCGTTCCCCGCGTTAAAGAGCATTTTGACCAGATCATGGGCCTCGAGCCGGGATTTGTGCCCACCACCTCGGCCTCCCCTGCCGCCAGCGCAGCCCATAAGCGCGGCGATATTTGCTTCTTCGATATCGACGGAACGCTCGCCTGGCAAGACCCTCGAGCGGCACAAGAGCTTCCCGAGAGCGAGCGTGACCTGTCCCCCTATCCCAACGAGGCGGTCTCGCAGGCCATCCGCGATTTCGTTGCAAATGGCAACATGGCCTTTATCTGCACAGGACGCACCCTCAGCTGCATCCACCCCAAACTTCTTGAGCTGCCCTGGACCGGCATCGTCTGTCTTGCGGGCGGTTACGCCGAGATCAACGGACACGCAATTCGCGATCTGTCGATGACGCCCAGTATGCTGCAGCGTCTTGCCCCCTATCTTGAGCAATCGGGCGAGGTCATCCGCTTTGAGGGCCTCAACGGCGTCGTGCGCATGAGTGCCGATGCCCCCGATGCTCCCGGATACGCGCGCACCCTGGGCGACGCAGTCACGCAGCTGCAACATTACAGTGTCTACAAGATCTTGATGTCTACATCGCTCGCCAACCACATCGCTCAAGATAAGACACTTGAGCCGCTGCTGTGCTTTAACGAGCTCGAACTCGAGGTAACCGAAATCTCGCCCCGCGAATGCACGAAGCGCGGGGGCATCCAGTCTGTACTCGACGCCCTCGACCCCCACCACGGAACCGTATACGGCATTGGCGACGCCAGCAATGACGTCTCGCTGATGAACGCCGTCGATGTCGGTATCGCCATGGGCAATGCGCCGGACTATCTCAAGGATAAGGCCGATTACGTGACCGACACCGTCGATCACGACGGTGTCGTTGCGGCGCTCGAGCATTTTAGGCTGATTTAGGCACACTCCATCAAACGCACGCCCGTTGTCCTAAATCGCCAAAACTGCCGCGCCAAACGCCCTGATGTGGCAATATGTTGTCTGCATATTGCATCAATGCAACCTCAGAAAGAATGCGAGAACCCGTGTCCAGTCCGTTTACCAGCTTTTTAGCCCAGCACTTTGACCAGATCAACGACTATCTGGCCACGTTCTTTGACGGACAGGCGACCTCTGCCGATATCGAGCGCTACCTGTATACCCCGCTCTCGGCTTTTACGGCCAACGCCGGCAAGCGCCACCGCCCGCTTATCTGCATGCTCGCCGCAACCGCAGTGGGCGGTAACTTTGAGAGCGCCCGCAGCGCGGCGGCAGCTATCGAGCACTTTCAGTCGGGAGCGCTTATCCATGACGACATAGCCGACAACGGCCAGCTTCGTCGAGGCAAGCCCTGCATGCACCTTACCGAGGGCACGGGCCTTGCCATCAATTGTGGCGACCTGGCGCTCACCATGGTCACCAAGACGGTTCTCGACGACCCTACGCTGGAGTCTGACGTGAAGCTGCGCGTGCTCCACGAGCTTACCGAGATGATCGTCCGCACCATCGAGGGTCAAGCACTCGACCTGGGTTGGGTCCGTGACGGGCGCTTTGATATCTCGGTTGATGACTACCTGGACATGGCGACGCACAAGACCGCGTTTTACAGCGGAGCCACGCCGCTTGCTGCCGGAGCCATTATCGGCGGCGGCAGCGATGAGCAAATCGAAGCGCTGCGCGCCTTTGGCCTGCACACGGGCCTCGCCTTTCAGATTCAGGACGACCTGCTCAACCTTGTCGGCACTAAGGAAGCCGCCAACAAGGACTTCCGCACCGACATCACCGAGGGCAAGCGCACGCTTGTCGCCGTACACGCCCTCTCTGATGAGCGCCACCACGACGAGGTCGAGGCGATTCTTTCCTCGGGCACCGATGATCCCGCGCAGCTCGCACGCGCCGTGGAGATCTTCCAGGAGACCGGCTCTATCGATTACGCCCACACTTACGCGCTCGACCTGACCGCTAAGGCCAAAGCGGCCATCGAGAACGTTGAGCTTGATCCGCACGCACGCGAGCTGTTCCTCTCCATGGCAGATTTCTTTGTGGAGCGCCTTAACTAACGGGGGCTATAAAACCTGTCAGCAGCGTTTTTAGGCACAACTTGCTACACTGTTGAGTGCATGTTTATGCATCCCTTTGCGTTGTCTATCCGACAGACGCTCAAATAGTACGAATGGTACGCCGAAAGGGGTTCGTTCATGGAACCTATTACAACGGGCATGCAAGGAGCAGCCGTCGAGGACGTGCAGTCTCGTCTCCTGCAGCTCGGCTACACGATTGATGCCGCCGAAGTCACCGACAAGTACTTTGGAGCCACCACTGAGCAGGCCGTCAGCACCTTCAGACTCGACAGCGGCCTTGCTGCCGGTCATGCCGTCGATATCCCCTGTTGGAGCGCCCTTGTAGACGCTTCGTATAAGCTGGGCGACCGCACCCTCTATCTGCGCATGCCCAATTTCCATGGCGCCGATGTGCAGGCCCTGCAGCGCGCTCTCAACGTTTTGGGCTTTGCCTGTGGCGAAGACGACGGCTACTTTGGCCCGCATACCGAGGCCGCCCTGCAGCAGTTCCAGGAAAATGTCGGCCTGTTTGCCGACGGCATGGCCTTCCAGGACACCTACGCCTACATCAACCGCCTGCACCATGTGTGGGAGGGCAAGCCCTCGGTCACCGAAGCCGAGTCCCGCATCGGTTTTGCTCGCGCCGCCAACGTGCTCGAGCGTTTCCAGATTGCCGTTATCGGCGAGGACCCCATCGCACGCAGCGTTGCGTCGCGCATGTGGAATATCGCCACTGCGACGACCGATAGCAGTGGCATGATGCTCTGCGACTCCGAGGTCCCAACCGACGTTGACCTGG
This sequence comes from uncultured Collinsella sp., assembly GCA_900553475.1. Classification (GTDB taxonomy): domain Bacteria; phylum Actinomycetota; class Coriobacteriia; order Coriobacteriales; family Coriobacteriaceae; genus Collinsella. The sequence continues at coordinate 15,089 of USEF01000022.1, forward strand.
TGCTCGAGATCGCAAGCGACGAGCTGCCCGCCGACGCCGCACCGCGCGCCACGATTGCCCTCGCCGAGTGCCACAACCTGGCCCAGCGCATCCGCACTGCCAATGTCGCCGCGCAGCAGAAGCCG